>NZ_JAGPXK010000014.1:0-163891 GCF_018070675.1 Nocardiopsis sp. B62
GCGCCCCCCACCGCTCTCGTGTCCGCACCCCAGCCGTCCCGGGCAGGTCAAGCCCAGGGTTAAGAGGGTGAGAATCGGGTGAGAGGCGCCCTCGGATCCCCGTGAACCGGCCACCCCTTCGGGCTCCGGGTGGTGTGATGGCGGTGTCCCGGACGCGTGGCCGCCCGCCGTGCTCTCCGGTTCCGACGCCCTGTGCCACAAAGTCACTACACACAGTAGGCTTTGTTTCAACACGAAGAGCGACCAGGCGCGCACCCAATGGCATGAGCGCGAACGACCGACCCCCACTCCCGAAGGCCTCGCAGATGACGGAAACCCACGACGACACCCCCACCTCCCGGCCCACCGGCCGCTGGGAGACCGTCCAACCCTGGCTCACCCTCGCCTGCCGGGTCGGACTCGCCGCCGTCCTCATCACCGCGGCCGTCACCAAGTTCCCGCCCGCCCTCTCCGTGCAGGCGGTCGAGGCCTACGACCTCTTCCCCACCGAGATCGCCCAGTTCATCGGCCACGTCCTCCCGCTGTTCGAGCTCGCCCTCGCACTGCTCCTCCTCGTGGGCCTGGCCACCCGGCAGGTCGGAGCCGTCGGCGCCCTGCTGATGATCGTCTTCATCGCGGGAATCCTCTCCGCCATGGCCCGGGGCCTCAACATCGACTGCGGCTGCTTCGGCGGCGGCGGACAGGTCGACCCCGGCGAGACCACCTACGGGCTCTCCATCGCACGGGACATCGCCTTCGGGGCCATGGGCGCCTTCATCGCGCTCTGGCCCAGGTCCCCCTTCGCCCTCGACCGCGCCCTCGGGCTCTTCCGCTAGTCCCGGAACACGGTGCCCCGGCACCCCCGACGCGACGGTCGACCACCTCCAGAGAGCCAGAAACAGAGGAACACCATGGGGAGTGAAGCGCGCAAGCGCTCCCGCGAAAAGCTCAGGGAACAGCGGGAGAAGGAGAAGCGGGCCGCCAAACGCAACCGGACCCTCATCGTCGTCGGCGCCGCCGCGGCCGTGGTCCTGCTCGTCGTCGGGATCGGCTACGCCGTCCTCACCTCCGGCAGCAGCGACGGCTACGAGGGCCCGCTGGCCGCCCAGACCCTCCAGGACGACGGCAGTGTCGTCATGGCCGAGCCGGACGCCTCCGCCCCCGTCGTCGAGGTCTACGCCGACTACCAGTGCCCCGCCTGCCGCCAGTTCGAGCACTTCGGCGGCGACGTCCTCAAGGAACAGGCCGCCGCGGGCACGGCGATCGTCCACTACCGGCCGGTCAGCATCTTCGCCCAGCAGCCCGTGCCCATCAGCTCGAACTCACTGCGAGCCGGTTCCGCGGCCCGCGCAGCCGCCGACTACGGCGTCTTCGTCGAGTACAACGACACCCTCTTCGAGAACCAGCCCACCGAGGGCAAGGACGGCTTCACCGTCGACGAGCTCAAGCAGTGGTTCCGCGACACCGAGCCCTCCGACGAGGACGGGCAGGCCTTCGACGACCGCGTAGACGGCGAAGCGGAGATCGTCAAGGAGTTCACCGAGGAGTACCTGCCGGCCCTCACAGCCGACGCCACCGAGCAGATCGGCGAGGAGAACATCGGAACCATGGTCCTGTCCGACCTCATCAGCTGGGGAGCCAGCAACGGACACGACCCCGCCTTCCTGGAAGGCACCTACACGGGCGAGATCATCGACGCCACAGGGAAGGCCTACACTCGCTACAGCGGAGCCAACGAGTTCCGCGCCACGCCTTCCGTCTACATCAACGGCGAGTTGCTCGACGGCAACACCGCCATGTCCGCCAGGGGCCTGTCCGACGCCATCGCCGAGGCGGGCGACGGCGAGGTCAGCACCGAGCCGATGGACTCCGACGGCGGGGGTGACGCGGAGGAGAACCCCTGATCACCACCCCCGCACGCGGGGCGAACCCGAGAGCAGAGCAGTGACATTGTCGTCGACAGCTTCCGAGGGCGCGGCCGAGTTCGGCCGCGCCCTCGCGGCCATTCCCAGCCCTGAGATCAACTCGATCCCCATCGGGCCGTTCCAGATCCACTTCTACGCCCTGTGCATCCTCGCCGGGGTCATCGTCGCGGTCTACTGGAGCGAGCGCCGCTGGAAGGCGATGGGCGGTGAGCCCGGCACCATCATGGACATGGCCGTGTGGGCCGTGATCCTGGGTCTGGTCGGCGGACGCCTCTACCACGTCATCAGTGACGCCCACCTGTACTTCGGGCCGGACCGCGAGGCCATCCGGGCCCTCTACGTGTGGGAGGGCGGACTGGGCATCTGGGGCGCCATCCCGCTGGGCGCCGTGGGTGTGTGGCTGGTCGCCCGCAAGCGCGGGCTGTCCATGTCCAAGCTCTCCTTCGCGATCGCACCCACCATCCCGCTGGCCCAGGCCATCGGCCGCTGGGGCAACTACTTCAACCAGGAGCTCTTCGGGCGCCCCACCGACCTGCCCTGGGCGCTTGAGATCTACCCCACCCCCGAGGGCCACATGCGGGCGGGCATGGAGGTGGGAGTCACCACCTACCACCCGACCTTCCTCTACGAGTCCCTGTGGTGCCTGGTCCTGGCGGTCCTGCTGGCCTACCTCGGCCGCCGCTTCGAGAGCACTCTCCAGGGCGGACGCCTCTTCGCCGTCTACGTCATGGGCTACTGCGTCGGCCGCTTCTGGATCGAGTACCTGCGCGTCGACCCTGCCAACGACTTCTTCGGCATGCGCCTGAACAACTGGACCTCCATCGCGGTCCTCCTCGGAGCCCTGGCCTACTTCGTCTGGGCCGGTCGCCGCCTCGACTCCTTCTCCACCGCGGTCGTCCCCCACGGGCAGGACGCCGGGACCCAGGTGTTCGGCGACACATCCGCCGGCGAGAAGGCCGACGAAGGCACCGTCTACAGCGCCGTCGACAGCGACGACTCGGTGTTCGACCAGGCCACTGGTGGTTCCGAGGGAGCCGGGACGGAATACCACCCGAGCCCTGAGCGATCTAGTAGCGAGGGCTCGGCGGAGGACGGCGCCGACGGCGCGGAAGGCAACTCCGGGTCGAAGCCCGAGTAGAGCGGGACATTCCGAAAACCGGCGCACCGGCCCGTGGCCGTGCGCGCCGTACGACGAAGCCCGCAACAGTCGAGCAGACCACGGGTTGACGATTGAGAAAGACCGTGAGCAGAGCCGAGTCCGGTCACGGACGCAGACGTCGGCGCGGCGGATCCCGCCGTGCCGACAGCGCCCACACCGAAGAGCACGTCGAGGTACACGGCCCCGAGGACGGGTACGAGGAGCAGTACGACCCGGAGGAGGACTTCTCCGAGGAGTACGGCCACACCCAGGCCCGCCCGGACGCCGAGTACGACGACTACGACGACCCCGACACCGGGTACGAGGACGAGGAGGACCCGGAACACGGGGCCACTCGTGCCGAGGGCCGCAAGGGCCGACGCAAGGACAAGAAGGGCGTGGGACTCGTCTCCGCCTTCTCCGCGTCCGCGATCAAGAAGGTGTCGGTCCTGGGCGACAGGCCCAACCAGATCGTCTACACCCTTGCCGAACAGAGCAAGCGCAAGCGCGGCACCGCCGTGCTCGGAGTGCTCCTGGGCGCCTTCAGTATCGCCCTGGTCGCCCTTCTGGGACTGCTGACCTACCAGCTCGTCACCGGGACCGGCGGCAACACCGACCGGGGTGAGGAGACAATCGTCGCGCCGCCGGAGGGGCACAGCACCATCACTCCGGAGCTGTACCTGTCCGAGCCCGACCGGCCCGAGGTGTTCGGTTCCATCGAGAACCGTCCCGACGACGTCGAGCCCATGACCGACGAGTCCGTCTTCGGGCCCGTCGAGGAACTCGACATGGCCGGGATGAAGCTGGAACTCCAGGAGTCCGAGGTCACCGACTCCTGCACCTCACTGGTGTGGGGCGAACAGCTCGGCCAGAGCCTCCTGGACGCCAACTGCCTCAACGCGGCCTCCGGTGTGTACACCGACTCCGACGATGACTACGTCGCCCAGGTGACCCTGTTCGACCTCTCCGACAGCGCGGGCGCCACCGAGGTGGCCGCCGCCATGGACCCGACCAACGCGGAGACCGGGGCGGGCTTCCTGCTGTCCCGTGAACTCGACGGCGTCGAGGGACTCCAGGAGGGCTACAGCCAGGCCACCACCCAGGTCATGGGTCACTACCTGGCCGTCTACTGGGTCGCGCGCACCGACGGCTCCCTGCCGGGGGACGACTCCGGTCTGGCCACCGCGAGCGTGGTCTCGCAGAGCGCCTTCGGGTTCGTCTACGACGAGGTCGTCGCGCACAAGCCCGAGGAAGAGGAAGAGGGAGAGTAGGAGCGGATCTGTCCGGCCCCGTCGGGCGCCCCGATAGGATCTCGGACAGATCGATCCGCCCGCCGGGGTGTGTTCCACCGATTTATGGGAACACGGCCCCGGGGTCGACACCAGGCGGGAGGCGTCCCCCCGCCGTTCCCGAGCGCAACCGGGCCGGTCACCTCACGTGACCGGCCCGCATCCACGGAAAGGTCCTTTGGGTGTCCCCTTCTGAACCGTCGACGCCTGGCAGGCCGGGCCGCCGGAGGAAAAACAGCGAGCCAGCCGAACCCCCCGCCCAGGAGGACCAGAGCCGGTCCGAGAACCGCGAGGGCGGGCGCCGCAAGAGCGGCGGCCGACGCAAGAAGGAGCCCCGCCGCCTCGGCGGGATGCTGACCCTCCTGGTCGGCGCCCTCGTCGTCGCGCTCATCGCCCTGGGCACGGTGCTGTTCTTCCAGTTCTCCGGTGACGACGGCGAGGAACAGGCCGCCCAGGAGACCCGACCCGCCCTGTACAAGGTCCAGGACTCCCAGGACAGCAACATGAACGCGGTGCTGTCCTCCCGGGAGCAGGACACCCGGCCGCTCAACGAGGGCGAGCTCTTCGAGCGCCACAACTCCGAGATCTCCGGGCAGAGCCTGGGCTTCACCCTGCGCGACTCCGATCTGACCGAGGACTGCTCCGCGGCGGTCTGGGGCGAGCAGGTGGAGCAGGCCCTGGCCGACGCCGACTGCACGCAGGCGGGCCGCGCCACCTACCTGTCCGAGGACGACGTCTTCGGTGTGGTCGCGGTGTTCAACCTCGCGGACATCGAGGGCAGCCGTGCCGTGGCCGAGGCCATGGAACTGCCCGAGGCCGAGGAGGGCGAGGAGCCAGCCGACCCCGGTTTCGTGCTCTCCCCCTCCGGTGAGGACCCCCTCAACCGCCTCGGCGTCGGCTACAGCGCGGCCGACGCCATCATCACCGGCCACTACCTGGTCGTGGTGTGGGTCCAGCCCACCGACTCCGAGTCGGTCGACGAGCGGGTCAGCCTGGTCACACCGCTGGTGACCCTGGCCAACTTCCGCAACCCCTTCTTCCGCAGGATCGGTGAGCTCGGCGGCGACGCGCCCGCCGGTACCGAGGAGGGCACCGGTACGGAAGAGGGCACCGGTACTGAGGAGGTGCCCGGCGCGGGCGACGGCACGGGGGAGGGCGCCGGCCAGGAGACGGTCGAGGACCCGCCCCCGGCGGAGGGCGCGGTGGAGGCACCCGCGGTACCCGGCGAGTAGCGGCCTCACCCCTGGAACACACGGGCGGGGCCCGGTGGGAACGACCTCCCACCGGGCCCCGCCCGCGTTCGTGGAGACGGACCGATCCGGGTCAGTCCTCCCCCTCGGCCCGCGACTCCGTCGCGGCGGACTCCTCGACCCGGGCCAGGAGTTCCGAGGCCACCCCGCGCAGCTCCGCGAACCGGTGCTCGGGCAGGTCCAGCAGGGCGTGCCCCGCCACCCACTCGGGGGCCGAGGCCACCGCGTGCCGGGCCGTGCGCTTGTTGATCGGCCGCCCCAGCCGGGCCGCCGCCTCCACGAGCCCCGTACGCAGGGTCGCCGTCAGCGTCCCGTGCGCCCGCGCCCGCACGTGCGCCAGCACCTGGTCGGCGCCCTCGCCCGACTCCGGGTTCCGGGTGCACCGGATCGCGGTGAGGTCGGCGGCGCCCACCCCCCGCAGGAACCGGACCCGGCACCCGGGCTCCACCAGGGCACGGAACCCCTTCTGGCCCGCCTCGTCACGCACCCAGCGCGAGGACGAGGGCACCAGGACGAAGGTGTCGTCGGCGGTGGAGGCCAGCGCCACGCGGGGCGCCAACCGCTCCCACCCACCGGTGAGGTTGACCACGGCGTGCGCCCCCACGGCGGTGGGGGATTCCATCCAGGTGGACAGACGCACCCGGACCTCCCCCGACACCTCACGCGGCCAGTCACCGACGAGAGCGGGCGCGGGGCCGCCGGTGTCCGACCCGCTCAGCTCCGCGATCCGCGCCAGCACCGCGGCGGCCCGCTCCACGTCGAGACCCCCGCGCGCCTCCTTGGCGTTGACCCCCTGGCTGTACACCCGCGAGGCGTCACCGCCGGGGGAGGGCAGGGTGCGCGCGAGGGGACGCAGCACGTACAGGTCGCTGGCGGCACCGATCGACTCCGCCCCCAGATAGCGGTTGAAGTCCGGCCACACCGCCTCCAGGAGGAGTCCCGAGCGCACCATCCGCGCCTGGGTGGCGGCCGCGAGCTTCGGCGTGGTCTCGCTGGCTCCGTAGGCCACGAGCACC
The DNA here is from genome assembly GCF_018070675.1 of Nocardiopsis sp. B62. Lineage (NCBI taxonomy): Bacteria > Bacillati > Actinomycetota > Actinomycetes > Streptosporangiales > Nocardiopsidaceae > Nocardiopsis > Nocardiopsis sp. B62. The sequence goes on from NZ_JAGPXK010000014.1 coordinate 6,598, forward strand.
CGCCCGCGCCTGGGATCGGTCAGACCCTCCACGCCGCGTCGCACGAACAGGTCCACCCCGTCGGGGGTGTAGGGCGGATCGGTGAAGACCAGGTCGGCGCCCTCCCGCAGCGACGAGGGCAACCCCAGGCGCAGGTCGGCGGTGTGGGTGCGCACCGGCAGTCCCAGCCGCTCGGCCACCGCGTCGATGTGGGCCAGCACCCGCTCGTCGAGGTCGACCACCCGCACCCGGGCCTCCGGACGCACCAGCGCCAGTGCCAGGGACGTGAGGTCGTGATCGCCCACGCACAGGAGCGTGCGCTGGCGGAGGTCGAACCGCGTGGCCAGGAACAGGGCGCGGCGCAGCGCGGTCTCGGCGGTCGCGGACACGTGGTCCAGGTCCAGGTCGGAGGCGGGTCCCTCCGAGATCGCCCGCGCCAGCTCGGCGGTGGCCCAGGCGTGGGCGGGGAGCAGGTGGGCCACCGGGTCGGCCAGCGACGGCGCGGTCGCACTGTTGTACGGGGCGGGTCGTGACAGGCGGTGCCGCTCGCCAGCGGGCTCGCGCTCCAGTTCCCCAGCCGCCTCCAGGGCCCTGAACAGGGAAGCCACCACGGCGTGCGCCACGCCACTGGCGCGTACGAGTTCGTTGGCGCTCCACCAACGGCCGTCGGAGAGCAGCGCCAGGACCGTCCGGGGGCGCGTGGCGTCGGGCCCGTACTCGCGCAGGAAGTCCTCCACCGCCTCGGGGAGGGGCGGGGGGTCGTCGGGCCGAGAGGGTGTCTGAGTCTCCGGGGCGCCGGGTACGCGGGCGGCCTCGGGGGAGTCGGCGGCTCCGGGTTCGACCGGGCCGGGGGAAGTCGGGTGTCCTGCCATTCCGTGATCCTCCCACGTCGCGGACGCCCCGGCGGTGCCTCAGACGGGACCGTTCCCGCCGGATGAGGGGGATATCACTCCCCGGCGCGTTCCTCCCTCCCTTGGGAGTGGCGCCACCCCCGGGGTAACGTGGGAAGGCAGTGCTCAGCGCCCTCGCGCGATGGGTGAAGAACCGGCCAACGATCGGTCTTTCATCCCCTTTGGGAGGTTTAGCGGGTTTCCCTCGTGGAAAAACCCGCAAGGCCAGCCTTCATCGGACCCCGGGTCCGAGAGGGACCCACGCCACTCCCCAGGGAGCGGGCACACCACGGGCCACGGCGCACCGCGGCGCCTTCTGGTCTAGACCTCCGATTCGCATCGGGGCCCGACCAGCCTGTATAAGAGAACCTGCCCGACACGGGCCGCCCACCGGCACCGGCGACACGAGGACGTGTACGCGACACGGTGCCACGGAACGGGCGACCCACACCGTCGGGACCGCCCCAGGGCGGAACAACAGAATCACGCACGCAGCAGGGCCAACGTCGTCCCGGATGCGCTTTTCACGAAGCCGACGAGAGACGACTGGAGGGCAGATGCCCGCTGGAAACGTGCGGCGTTCGTCCGTCCGAACGAACGCAGACGCCACCCCCCAGGGCCTGTACGACCCCGCCTTCGAGCACGACGCCTGCGGAGTGGGCTTCGTGGCCGACCTCACCGGTCGTCAGAGCCACGACATCGTCAGCAAGGCGCTCACCGTCCTGCGCAACCTCGACCACCGGGGCGCCTCCGGAGCCGACCCCGACGACGGCGACGGCGCCGGCATCCTCACGCAGATCCCGCACGAGCTCTACACCGAGGTCTGCGACTTCCCGCTCCCCGCCGCGGGCGCGTACGCCACCGGCATCGGCTTCCTGCCCTCCGACGCCGCCGAGCGCGCCGCCGCCGTGCGGACCATCAACACCATCGTCGCCGACGAGGGCCTCACCCTCCTGGGCTGGCGCGAGGTCCCCTTCGAGCCCCAGTACAGCGGCCCCGCCGCCCGCGAGGCCATGCCCTACTTCGGGCAGCTCTTCGTCACCGGCACCCCCGGCACCGCCACCGAGGGCCTCACCGGGATCGACCTCGAACGCCACGCCTACTGCGTCCGCAAGCGCGCCGAGCACGAGGCCGACGTCTACTTCCCGAGCCTGTCCCCGCGCACCATCGCCTACAAGGGCATGCTCACCACCCCGCAGCTGGAGCCGTTCTTCCCGGACCTGTCCGACCGCCGCTACGCCTCCGGCCTGGCCCTGGTCCACTCCCGGTTCTCCACCAACACCTTCCCATCCTGGCCGCTCGCCCACCCGTTCCGCTACGTGGCCCACAACGGCGAGATCAACACGGTCAAGGGCAACCGCAACATGATGCGGTCCCGTGAGGCCAAGCTCGCCACCGAGCTCATCCCCGGCGACCTGTCCCGCGTGTTCCCGATCGTCGACCCCGACGACTCCGACACCGCGTCCTTCGACGACGCCCTCGAGCTGCTCCACCTGGGCGGGCGCTCGCTGCCGCACGCGGTCCTCATGATGATCCCGGAGCCCTGGGAGAACCACACCGAGATGGACCCGGCCGTCCGGGCCTTCTACGAGTACCACTCCACCCTCATGGAGCCCTGGGACGGCCCCGCCTCGGTGTCCTTCACCGACGGCACCGTCGTCGGCTCCGTCCTGGACCGCAACGGACTGCGCCCCGGGCGCTACTGGGTGACCGACGACGGCCTCGTCGTCCTCGCGTCCGAGGCCGGCGTCCTCGACATCGACCCCGCCACGGTCGTGCGCAAGGGACGGCTCCAGCCCGGCCGCATCTTCGTCGTCGACACCGCCCAGGGGCGGATCATCGAGGACGAGGAGATCAAGGCCGAGCTCGCCGCCGAACACCCCTACCAGGAGTGGATCGACTCCGGCGTCCTGCGCCTGGCCGACCTCCCCGCCGCCGAACCCACCCCGGTCACCGAACTCAACCTCGCCCAGCAGGTGTTCGGCTACACCGAGGAGGAACTGCGGATCATCCTCACGCCGATGGCCCGCACCGGCGCCGAACCCATCGGCTCCATGGGCACCGACACCCCGGTGGCCGCCCTGTCCGCGCGCTCGCGCCAGCTCTTCGACTACTTCTCGCAGAACTTCGCGCAGGTCACCAACCCGCCGCTGGACGCCATCCGTGAGGAGATGGTCACCAGCCTGTCCACCCTCCTCGGAGCCGAGGGCAACCTCCTCCAGGCGTCCCCGGGCGACACCCAGCGCCTGGTCCTGCCGACCCCGGTCGTCGACCAGGCCCAGCTCGCCGCGATCGTCGCCGCCGGGCGGGACAACCCCGCGCTGCGCACCTTCACCGTCGACGGCACCTACCCCGTCGACGGCGGCGGCGAGGCCCTCTCCGCCCGCCTGGACGAGATCAACACCGAGGTCTCCCGGGCGATCACCGACGGCGCCCACATCCTCGTGCTCAGCGACCGCCGCGCCGACGCCGAACGCGCGCCCGTCCCGTCACTGCTGCTCACCGGCTCCGTCCACCACCACCTGGTCCGCGAGAAGACCCGCACCGAGGTCGGCCTCCTCGTCGAGGCCGCCGACGTCCGCGAGTGCCACCACGTGGCCCTCCTCGTCGGCTACGGAGCCTCGGCGGTCAACCCGTACCTGGCCCTGGAGACCGTTCGCGACCTGGTCGAACGCGGCACCCTCGGCGGCGTGGAAGCCGACACGGCCGTCCGCAACACCGTCAAGGCGTTCGGCAAGGGCGTCCTGAAGGTCATGTCCAAGATCGGCGTGTCAACGGTCAGCTCCTACACCGGCGCCCAGATCTTCGAGGCCCTCGGCCTGGGCCAGGAGGTCATCGACCGCTGCTTCACCGGCACCACCTCCCGCCTGGGCGGCGTCGGCTTCGACATCCTCGCCGAGGAGGTCGCGCTCCGCCACCGCCGCGCCCACGCCGCCAACCCCAACGCCCACCGGCGCCTGGAGGTCGGCGGCGAGTACCAGTGGCGCCGTGAGGGCGAGCCCCACCTGTTCGACCCCGAGACGGTCTTCCGGCTCCAGCACTCCACCCGCGACCGCAAGTACGACATCTTCAAGGAGTACACGAACAGGGTCGACGACCAGTCCGCCCGGCTCATGACGCTCCGGGGACTGTTCCGCCTCAAGGAGGGCGTCCGCGAACCCGTCTCCATCGACGAGGTCGAGCCCGTCTCGGAGATCGTCAGGCGCTTCTCCACCGGCGCCATGTCCTACGGCTCCATCTCCGCTGAGGCACACGAGACCCTCGCCATCGCCATGAACCGCCTCGGCGGCAAGTCCAACACCGGTGAGGGCGGCGAGGACCCGGCCCGCTTCACCCCGGACGCCAACGGTGACCTGCGTCGCAGCGCCATCAAGCAGGTCGCCTCCGGCCGCTTCGGCGTCACCTCGCACTACCTCAGCAACGCCGACGACATCCAGATCAAGATGGCCCAGGGCGCCAAGCCCGGCGAGGGCGGCCAGCTGCCCGGCCACAAGGTCTACCCGTGGGTGGCCAACACCCGCCACTCCACCCCCGGCGTCGGCCTCATCTCGCCGCCGCCCCACCACGACATCTACTCCATCGAGGACCTCGCCCAGCTGATCCACGACCTCAAGAACGCGAACCCGTCCGCGCGGGTCCACGTCAAGCTGGTCTCCGAAGCCGGTGTGGGCACCGTCGCCACCGGCGTGTCCAAGGCGCACGCCGACGTCGTCCTCATCTCCGGCCACGACGGAGGCACCGGCGCCTCGCCGCTGACCTCCCTCAAGCACGCGGGCACCCCCTGGGAGCTCGGCCTCGCCGAGACCCAGCAGACCCTGCTGCTCAACGGACTGCGCGACCGCATCGTCGTCCAGGCCGACGGCCAGATGAAGACCGGCCGCGACGTCGTCGTCGCCGCCCTGCTCGGCGCCGAGGAGTACGGTTTCGCCACCGCGCCCCTCGTCGTCTCGGGCTGCGTCATGATGCGCGTCTGCCACCTCGACACCTGCCCCGTGGGCGTGGCCACCCAGAACCCCGCCCTGCGCGAGCGGTTCTCCGGCAAGGCCGAGTACGTCGTGAACTTCTTCGAGTTCATCGCCCAGGAGGTGCGCGAGTACCTCGCCCAGCTCGGCTTCCGCAGCCTCGACGAGGCCATCGGCTCCGTCGACCTGCTCGACACCGTCGAGGCCGTCGACCACTGGAAGGCCCAGGGCCTGGACCTGTCGCCGATCCTGCACGAGGTCGAGCCCATCGCCGGGGACCACCGCGCCCACCGGCGCATCCAGGACCACGGCCTGGAGAAGGCCCTGGACAACACCCTCATCCAGCTCAGTGAGGGAGCGCTCGACTTCGGCCAGCCGGTCCGCCTCGAACTGCCCGTGCGCAACGTCAACCGCACCGTGGGCACCATGCTCGGGCACGAGGTCACCAAGCGCTACGGTGCCGACGGCCTGCCCGCCGACACCATCGACGTGTCCTTCACCGGATCCGCCGGACAGTCCTTCGGCGCCTTCGTGCCCCAGGGCATCACCCTGCGGCTGTCCGGCGACGCCAACGACTACGTCGGCAAGGGCCTGTCCGGCGGCCGCGTCATCGTCCGCCCCGCGCAGGCCTCCACCCTGGCCGCCGAGGAACACATCATCGCCGGAAACGTCATCGGCTACGGCGCCACCTCCGGGGAGATCCTTCTCCGGGGCGTCGTCGGCGAACGCTTCTGCGTCCGCAACTCCGGCGCCACCGCGGTGGTCGAGGGCATCGGGGACCACGGCTGCGAGTACATGACCGGGGGGCGCGCCGTCATCCTCGGCCGCACCGGGCGCAACTTCGCGGCGGGCATGTCCGGCGGTATCGCCTACGTCCTCGACCTGGACACCCAACGCGTCAACCCCGAGATGGTCGAGGTCGAGGACCTCACCGACGAGGACCGCGAGTTCCTCACCGGCGTCCTCACCCGCCACCACGACGAGACCGGCTCCACCGTCGCCGAACGCCTCCTGGCCGAGGGCAGCAAGGGGCTCGACCGCGTCGCCAAGGTCATGCCGCGCGACTTCAAGCGCGTCCTGCTCGCCCAGGCCGAGGCCGAACGCGAGGGTCGCGACGTCAACGAGGCCGTCATGGCCTCCGCGCAGTCCTGAAGTCAGCACACGAGAGGAGGAGGAACCATGGCTGACCCCAAGGGTTTCCTGAAGATCACCGAGCGCGAGCTCCCCAAGCACCGCCCCGTCGACGTCCGCATCCAGGACTGGCGCGAGGTCCACGAGGACTTCGACCGAGGAACCGTCACCAAGCAGGCCTCGCGCTGCATGGACTGCGGCATCCCCTTCTGCCACAACGGATGCCCCCTCGGGAACCTGATCCCCGAGTGGAACCACCTCGTGTACACGCACGACTGGGCGGAGGCGATCGAACGGCTGCACGCCACCAACAACTTCCCCGAGTTCACCGGGCGCCTCTGCCCCGCGCCCTGTGAGTCCGCCTGCGTGCTCGGCATCAACCAGCCCGCCGTCACCATCAAGAACGTCGAGGTCTCCATCATCGACCGGGCGTGGGAGGAGGGCTGGGTCAAGCCCCTGCCCCCCACCCACCGCACCGGACGCAAGGTCGCCGTCGTCGGCTCCGGCCCCGCCGGACTGGCCGCCGCGCAGCAGCTCACCCGCGCCGGACACGACGTCACGCTCTACGAGCGCGCCGACCGCGTCGGCGGACTGCTCCGCTACGGCATCCCCGAGTTCAAGATGGAGAAGCGGCACATCGACCGCCGCCTCGCCCAGATGACCGCCGAGGGCACCACCTTCCGCACTGGCGTCAACGTCGGCGTGGACGTCACGGGCGACCAGCTCAGGGCCGACCACGACGCCGTGGTCCTCACCGGTGGCGCCACCAAGTGGCGCGACCTGCCCGCCACCGGCCGCGAACTCAGCGGCATCCACCAGGCCATGGAGTACCTGCCCCTGGCCAACCGGGTGCAGGAGGGCGACCTCGACCGGGCGCCCATCCACGCCGAGGGCAAGCACGTCGTCGTCATCGGCGGCGGCGACACCGGCGCGGACTGCGTCGGCACCGCGCACCGGCAGGGGGCCGCCTCGGTCACCCAGCTGGAGATCATGCCCAAGCCCCCCACCACGCGCCCCGACAACCAGCCCTGGCCCACCATGCCGATGCTGTACAAGGTCACCAGCGCACACGAGGAGGGCGGCAAGCGGATCTACTCCGTCAACACCCTGGAGTTCCTCGGGGACGAGGAGGGCAACGTCCGCGCCCTGAAGCTGGTCGAGGTCAAGCGCGGCCCCAACGGCTTCGAGCCCGTCGAGGGAACCGAGCGCGAGATCCCCGCGGACCTCGTCACCCTCGCCATGGGCTTCGTCGGCCCCGAGAAGGAGGGCCTGCTCGACCAGCTGGGCGTCGAGCTCGACGGCCGCGGCAACGTGGTCCGTGACGCCGACTACCGGACCACCGTCGACGGCGTCTTCTGCGCCGGGGACATGGGCCGGGGCCAGTCGCTCATCGTCTGGGCCATCGCCGAGGGCCGCTCGGCCGCAGCCGGGGTGGACCGCCACCTCACCCGGGACACCGTCCTGCCCGTGGCCATCCCGCCCACCGAGCGCCCGCTCGTGTAGGAGACCACCGCCCGGGCGCGGGGGTCTGTCCCCGCGCCCGGCCCCGCCCTACCATCGACCCATGGTGTACCGCGTCATCGGTGAGGGGGCCATGGTCCTGCACCTGGTCTTCCTCGCCTACGTCGCGCTGGGCGGCTTCCCGGCCTGGCGCTGGCCCCGCCTGTTCTGGCCCCACCTGGCCATCGCCCTCTACGGCCTGGGCATCACCGTCATCGGCTGGCAGTGCCCCCTCACCCACGTGGAGGACTGGGGCCGCCAGAACGCCGGACAGGCCGGGCTCCCGCCCGAGGGGTTCATCGCGCACTACCTCACCGGTGTCATCTACCCCGCCGAGCACCTCCTCACGGCGCAGCTCCTGGTGGCCCTGAGCGTCGCCGTGTCCTGGGCCGGGGCGCTTTACCTGCACCGCCAACGCAAGCGCCCCGAGAACGCCGCGTAAAGATCGCGAATGGATCAGGGCGAGGCTGTTCTCCCTGCCCGGACCCCGCCGTACCGTCGAATCATGACCGTTGTGACCTGGGATTCGTACCGCGCAGCAGAACACTTCACCATGCGCAGCGCCCGGCTCGTCGACCGGCACCGCTTCGCCTACCTCTTCCAGAGCGGACCGGCCGAACCGGTCCGCGCCACACTCTCCGCCTACCGCAACCTCGACGGCGGCTACGGCAACGGACTCGACCCCGACCTGCGGGGCCACGCCAGCCAGCCCGTGGCCACCGAGATCGCCCTGCGCTACCTCGACGAACTCGGACCTGTCCCCGCCCAGATCGGTGCCGGCGTCTGCCGGTACCTCTCCACCGTCAGCAACGACGACGGCGGGCTCCCGACCTCGCTCCCCAGCGCCCGCTACACCGAATCCGCGCCCTGGTACCGCCACAACCACGACTTCGGCAGTCGCCTCGACATCACCGCGATGATCACCGGGCTCCTGCACAAGAACAACATCACCCACCCCTGGCGCGACCTCGCCACGGCCTTCTGCTGGAAGCACGTCGACTCGCTCAAGTGGACCAACCCGCACGAGGCCATCGGCATCTGCTCCTTCCTCCAGCACGTCCCGGACCGCCCCCGTGCCATCGTCGCGATGAACCACCTCTCCCACATGATCCGCGCCGTCATCGACGTCCACCCCCGTGCCACCGGGCACGTCCACACGCCGCTGGACCTGGCCCCGGACCCCGGCCACATCGCCCGGCCGCTCTTCACCGACCAGGAGATCGAACGCAACCTCCAGGCCTTCGAGGACCAGCAGCGCCCCGACGGGGGCTGGGACGCGTGCTGGGACGACTGGGACACCGTCGCCACCCTCGAACGCGAGGGCATGCGCACCATCCAGCGGCTGCGCATCCTGCGGGCCTACGGGCACGTGCAGCCCGACCTGCCCCGACCCCGCCGCGCAGGCTGAGCGCAACGCTCGGCGAGCGGCCGAACCGGGGGAGAGGGCGAACAGGGCAGGGGCGGCGGTCAGCCGGAGCGGACCGCCGCCCACGGCGACGCGATCCCGCTCAGCCCAGAGCCAGCAGGCGCACCCCGGCCGCCGTCAGCACCGCCCGGTCCACCTCGGAGCCCGACCGCCCGGTCACCGCGCGCACCGCCGCCAACGACGGCCCCCGCTGACCCACCTCCTGCGGCAGCACCCGCCGCAGCTCCTCCGGGTCCGCCGACCCGAACAGCACCCCACGGACCACGTCCAGCGCGGCCCCCGACGTCCACGGCTCCCGACCGAGCGCGTCCGCCAGGTCCAACCCGTGCAGCACCAGCTCCACCACCCGGGTCACCAGGTAGTCCGTCAGCAGCATCGGGTCCCCGTGCCGCGTCACGATCCGCCGGTCCACCGGCTCACCCGGAAGACGCCCCGCCAACGCGTCCCAGGTCCCGCGCAGCACCCGGCCCGGCTCCGCCGCGTCCTCACGCCGCGAGGCCCGCTCCACCGCGCCCGCCACCCGCGCCGCGTTCACCTCCGGCGAGAACCGCACCTCCGGCACGTAGTACCCCGCCGCGGAGACCGACCCCTCCGACACGCCCGGCCGACCCTGGTCCAGAGCCACCAACACCTGGTTCAACGAACCCACCGTGTGCACCGACAACGCCGCCACGTCCCACGGAGCGCATCGTGTTGGCAACATCACCTCGGACTCCGACAGGCCCAGCAGGACCTCCTCCAGCGCCGTGACCTCAGCGCCCAGAGCGGGCTCCACCACAGAACGATCGAACACCGACAACCCCTCCGCCAGACACCGAACACGGCCCCACGGCCGCGCCCACATCCAACACCCCTTACGCAGGGTCACCACGTTCGCCCCAACTCCACCTCAGATACGTGTATTCGCAACCTGGTTTAGACCACTCCATCCCCCAGACGCTCTAAAGTGATAGTCGTGACACGTCGAGCAAAAATCGTTGCGACCCTTGGCCCCGCCACATCGAGCCCGGAGACCCTCCGGCGCCTCGTCGACGCGGGCCTCGACGTCGCCCGTCTCAATCTCAGCCACGGAACCCACGACGACCACCGCGCCAGCCTCGTCAATCTCAGGCAGGCCGCGGCGGACGCCAAACGAGCAGTGGGGGTCCTCGCGGACCTCCAAGGACCCAAGATCCGCGTGGGAACCTTCCCCGACGGACCCGTCGAACTCGCCGCCGACGACGAGTTCACCATCACCATCGAGGACGTGCCCGGCGACCGCCAGCGCGTCTCCACCACCTACAAGGGCCTCCCCGGCGACGTCCGCCCCGGCGACCGCGTCCTCATCGACGACGGCCGCGTCGTGCTGGAGTGCACCAAGACCACCAGCACCGAGGTCCACACGCGCGTCATCTTCGGCGGCACCGTCTCCAACCACAAGGGACTCAACCTCCCCGGAGTCGCCGTCAGCGTGCCCGCCCTCACCGACAAGGACGAGGCCGACCTGCGCTGGGCCCTCGCCCAGGGCGTCGACATGGTCGCCCTCTCCTTCGTCCGCAGCCCCGCGGACGCCGAGGAGTGCCACCGCATCATGGACGAGGAGGGCGTCACCGTCCCCCTCATCGCCAAGATCGAGAAGCCCCAGGCGGTCGAGCGCCTCCAGGACATCATCGAGGTCTTCGACGGCGTCATGGTCGCCCGAGGCGACCTCGGTGTCGAGCTGCCCCTGGAGAACGTTCCGATGGTGCAAAAGCGCGCCGTCGAACGCTGCCGCGACAAGGCCAAGCCGGTCATCGTCGCCACGCAGATGCTCGAGTCCATGATCAGCGCGCCCCGACCCACCCGGGCCGAGACCTCCGACGTCGCCAACGCCGTCCTGGACGGTGCGGACGCCGTCATGCTCTCCGGCGAGACCAGCGTCGGCCAGTACCCCATCGAGACCGTCGAGACCATGGCGCGCATCGTCAGCGCCGCCGAGCAGGAGTCCCTGCGCGCCTCGCACATCCTCAACCGGGTGCCGGAGACCACCGGCGGGGCCATCGCCCGCGCCGCCGCCGAGATCGGCGCCACCGTCGGCGCCAAGGCCCTGGTCGCCTTCACCATGTCCGGTGAGACCGCCCGGCGCCTGGCCCGCTACCGTTCACCCATCCCGCTCCTGGCCTTCACCACCGAGGATGAGACCCGGGGCAGGCTCTGCCTGACCTGGGGCACCGAGAGCAACCAGGTCCCGTGGGTCGACAACACCGACGACATGGTCCGCCAGGTCGAGAACGAGCTCCTTCAGCTCGGCGACTACCACAAGGGTGACAAGGTCGTCATCGTCGCCGGCAGCCCGCCCGGAACCACCGGTTCCACCAACTCCCTGCGCGTCCACCGACTCGGCGACGCCGTCGCCCTCGGTACCAGCTGAACCAGCTGACGCGTGAACGGGCGCCCCGACCGGGCGCCACCTGACGGGCCGCATCAGGTCCGGCCCGGAGGAAGGCGTACTGAGCCGCGCCGACCTCTCCGGGCCGACCGGTGCGGCCGATGTCATGTCCGGGGTCGGGCCCCACACGGGGCTGGGGCGCCCACCGGAGCGCGCGGGAGCGCCACCGCGGCTCTCCGGGTTCGCGCTCCCGGGTCACTGCTCCTGGTTGGAGGAGACCCCGCCCTCGAAGGTCACCCGGTCCAACGGCATGTCCCAGGGCAACAGGTTCCAGGGGCTCCTCGGGTCCTCGTCCAACAGACCCAGCGCCACCCACACACGGTCGGCGTCCGGCCGGTCGACCTCCACCGGGTCGCCGTCCACGCCCTTGTCCGGCCAGAGCAGGTAACCGGCGTGGAAGGCCGTGGACAGCTGGCCCCACGACGAGTAACGGCGCTGGAGGTCGGAGGCCACCCGCCGCAGCAGCGTCTGCGTCTCCACCGGGCTCAGCCAGTCCAGGGACGCCCCGCCGCACACCAGCCGGATGACGTGCACCGACTTCCACCACTGGTAGGCGCCGATGATCACCGTCTCGTCGGCCTCGGTCACGCGCGTGACCGCCCGCAGGCGGGCCACCTGGTCCGGGGACAGCTCCACCGTCTCGCCGGTGTCCAGTCCGCCCTGGTCCAGTGGCAGTCGGGACCGGGCCGTGCCCGCGCGCAGGTCCACCGCCAGGTCCAGGCTCGGTCCCTGGTGCAGACCGGCCAACAGAGTGTCGACCGCGGTCAGCAGGGACTCCCGGTCCACCACCGACCACTGGCGCTCCAGCATCCGCCGGTACCGGCGTCGCAGGCTCGGCCGCGCCACCACGTCCCAGGGCTCGGCCAGTGCCACACGGAACGGGGCCGCCGCCGCGGCGGCCCACCGTTCGGTGCTCAACGGGGCCTCGGGGTCCTTGGTCCGGATCGTCGGCGACTCATGCGAGCCCACCACCAACTCGGCGAACGAACCCGCGGCCAGGACCAGCAGGGGCAGGAACGACCAGCCGGGCAGGTCCACGGCGACGAGCAGGACCGCGGACAGGGCCACCGGGGTCCACAACCACGGCTGCCGCCGCCGGGAGCCCCAGGCCACCACGACCCAGGCCCCGATCACCAGCGCGCCGATCAACCCGGCCACCGCGGTCAACAACCGTCGCCCCTCCCTCGCTGCGTGCCCGATCCGACCGGGCTTTCCGCCATCAAGGATCAGGGACGCGGCGGCTCCCGGGCGACCGAACCCACGGGTTGTGCTCAGGTTGTGGCCGTGATGTGACCGGTTCAGCCCGCTTGTAGCTACATAAAGTGACAAAAGGCCTATTTAGGGTCGAATGGGTCGGGTAGTTACAGAGGTTCTGGCCAGTCTGTCCCGACCTGGCCAGAACCCCCGCCCCACCAGCCGAAACTCCTAGCCCAGGGCCTCCACGACCACCTCGGTCGCCTCCGCGATCAGCGCGTCGTCGTGCTCCGCGTCCTCCACGCCCACGCTGGACATCACGGCAAGCACGATCGGGTCGCCCTCCTCGGGCCACAGCACCGCGATGTCGTTGCGCGTCCCGTAACCGCCGTTGCCGGTTTTGTCACCGACGACCCAGCCCTCGGGCACGCCCGCCCGGATCAGGTCGTCACCCGTCGTGTTCCGCACCAACAGGTCCACCAGCACCTCGCGACGGTCCTCCGGCAACACGTCCCCCAGCGTGAACGCCTCCAGGCTCGACGCCATCGCCTCCGGAGTGCTCGTGTCCCGCACCTCGCCCGGGACGGCCGAGCTCATCTCCACCTCGTACCGCTCCAGCACCGTCACGTCGTCGCCGGTCAGCTCACCCAGCCGCTCCGTGAACCCCGCCGGACCGCCGATCTCGTCCAACAACAGGTTCGCCGCCGCGTTGTCGCTGAACCGCACCGTCGCGTCGCACAGCTCCAGCAGCGACATCCCCGAGTCCAGGTGCTCCTCCACGACCGGTGAGTGCGGGACCAGCACCTCCTCGTCGAAGGTCACCACCCGCTCCATCTCCTCCAGCGAGTTCTCCGACAACACCACCCCGGCCAGCAGTGCCTTGAACGTGGAGGCGAACGCGAAGCGCTCGCCCTCCTGGAACGCCACCTCGTCACCCGACCCCGTGTCCAGCGCGTACACGCCCAACGTGGACCCGTACTCCTGCTCCAGGGCCTCGAACTCCGCCGCGAAGTCCACCGTCACCGAAGCGGACTCCGCGGGCTGCCCCGCGTCCCCCGCGCCCTCGGAGGCGCCACAGCCGACCAGAGGCACCAACGCCACCGACGCAACGAAACCGCGCCACCACACACCGCGCACAGCAAACCCCACGAAAACCCCCATAAGCACAGGAATCAGAAGAGAGGCGAACCAGAACCGGCCCGCCACCGCAGTCTCACCAACCGCGACCCATGCTGTCCAAGACACAAACAGCCACACCCATGCGGATTCGACATAACCTCAGACCATGGACCTCGTCGGAGCCTGCACCGCCTTCATCCACGTCAGCGACCGAGGCAGCTTCACCCTTGGAGCCGCCGCCGCGCGCATCCCCCAACCCGTCGCCAGCCGTCGCATCGCCGCCCTGGAGAAACACCTCGGCGCACCCCTCTTCGACCGCACCACACGACGCGCCACCCTCACCCAGTTCGGCCACACCGTCCTGCCCACCGCACGACGCCTCGTCAACCTCGCCCACACCCTCGAACACGACGCCGCCCAGGCCCGCCACACTCCACTGCGCCTCGCCGTCCCCGCCACCTGCACCACCCACGACCTCGCCCACCTCACGGCCCAGGCCCGCCACCACGGCCTCCACCTCGACCCCCACCCCGCACCACCCGCCCAACGGGAGGAACTCCTCCACGCCCGGCAGGTCCGCACGGCGATCACGGCCGTGCCACCCGACCAGGCACACTGGACCGTTCCCCTCGGCCTCGCCACCCACCAGCCACCCCAGGCCAACACCCACTACCTCGAGAGCCTGCGCCCCCACCGGGACGACACCGACCCACCCCGCCGCCTCTGGATCCAACCCGAGGACGACACCCCCCACATCCGCGACCCCCTCACCCACACGGGCGACACCGTCGGCCTCCATCCCACCCAGATCACCCGAGCCACCACCCTCACCACCGCCACCGCCGAAGTCCTCACCACCCACGATCTGCTCCTCTGCTCCCCCCGACAGGCAGACGACCTCAACCTCCACTGGCGCCCCATCGGCGAGATCCAACCCGCACGCACCTACACCGCCACGGGAGAACAGTCCGAGACCCTGCGCACCCACCTCCACCCACACATCGCCCACTGCCTCGGAGCACCCACCCCGTGATCACCCAACGACTCCGGACCGAACTCGAACAGGCCGGGCTCCACGCCTCCCTCCTCGTCCGCGACCTCAACACCGGCCACGAGATCGGCATCGACCCCGACACCCCCTACGCCACCTCCTCCCTCGTCAAACTCCCCCTCGCCCTCGCCACCCTCCAACGCCTCCAACAGGGCGAACTCGACGGCGCCACCCCTGTCCGCGTGGAACCCGGCGGCCCCACCACCGGGCCCCTCGGGCTCGGCCGCTTCCGCCACCCCGCCACCGTCGCTGTCGACGACCTCCTCTACCTGGCCATGTGCGTCAGTGACAACGTCGCCGCCGACATCCTGTTCGGCCTCACCCCACCCGCCCGGGTCACCGACACCCTCCGCGAACACGACATCCACGGGATCGCCGTCCGGCACATCGTCCGCGACCTCAACCAGACCCCCGCCGAACGCCTCGCTCCGGACGAGACCCACCTCGCCCACACCCTCGCCATCCAGGCCGCCAGCGCCGGACGCGGCCACCGCATCCCCCAACTCGACGTCACCCGCGCCAACTCGGGCTCCGCCCGCGCCCACGTCGACCTCCTCCAGGCCATCTGGCGACCCACCACCATCCACCCCGACACCGCGGCCCGCCTGCGCTCCCTCATGGCCGACAACGTCATCCGCCACCGCCTGGCCCCCGAGTTCAGCACCGACGCCAGCACCTGGTCCTCCAAGACCGGCAGTGTCCTCAACCACCGCCACGAGGTCGGCGTCGTCGAACACAGGGGCGGCGAGGCCTACGCCATCGCCGCCCTCACCGCCTCCTCCGTCCCCGCCCGCCACCAACCCGCGGCCGAGGCCCTCATCGGCCGCGTGGCCCGTTCGCTGCGGGACCACCTCCGGGCGTCCTGACCACACCCTGACGTGGCGTAGAGGGACGCAAGACCAGGTCAGACGTAGCGTTGGAGCATGCTCACACAGATCGCCATCCACTCCGTGACCGTGCTCGACCAGGACGAGGCCCTCGACTTCTACGTCGGCAAACTCGGCTTCGAGGTCGGCGACGACGTCGACATGGGGTTCATGCGGTGGCTCACCATCACCCTGCCCGCCGACCCGGACCGCCACATCCTCCTGGAGGTGCCCTCCCAGGACGAGAACGGCGCCCAGGTTCGCGAACTCCTCACCAAGGGCGCCCTCGGCGTCGCCGCCATCATCAACACCGACGACTGCCAGGCCACCTACGACACCCTGCGCGCGCGAGGAGTCCAGTTCACCGAGGAACCGACCCAGCAGCCCTACGGCATCGACTGCGCCCTGCGCGACCCCTTCGGCAACCACCTCCGCATCACACAGCCCGCACCCATGCAGGAGATCACCGAGGAGGACCTCAGGCGCTGGCGGGGCGAGGGCTAGGCCGCGCCGCCCGCACACGCGTCCGCCGCGTGGGCGTCCTCAGTACTTGGGCCCCACGAACGCGTCCATCCGCGCCACCGCGTCCCGCTGGGACACCGACACGACGTGTTTGTCCCGGTAGCGCGGTTCCCGCCTGCTCACGTGGACCTTCCAGGCGATGTCCAACCGGTCCAGGGCCTCGGTGAACAGTCCGACGATGTCGGTGGAGACGTTGGTGAAGTGGTAGCGCGGGTACTCGTAGAACCTCACCCCTCCGTCGGGCAGTGTCCTCCTGATCCGGTTGAGCACCCTGCTCCCGTCGGAGTGGATCAGGCCGCGTACGAACTGCTCGGGGTGCTCCTCGACGACGGCCCGCTGCCAGGGTTCCAGGAGGATGGCCCTGTCGTGCTTCCTGCCCGGCCCGTGCTGGGGGAAGAGGCACGGCCAGTGCTTCCAGTTGCTGTGGACCTCGGTGCACCCGGTGGAGGGGACCCGGGAGACCCTGTGGTCGGGGCGGATCGCGGTCATACTCCCCGCGCAGAGTTCTATGAGTCCGGGCCAGGTGTCGGAACACATGACGCGCAGCCGCCAGACCCCCTTCGTGGGGTCTCCGGCGGGGGTGAGACACCCGTCGCCGAGGTAGAGGCCCAGGAGGTACCCGTACGCATCGGTTCGTCGGGGTGGGACGGGTACCGGTTCACACCGGGGACACAGGTCGGTGCCGACGTACCTGTCCACGAGTGAACGGTCGAGGATCCACGTCCGAAGCGTGGACCGGTTGATGCCGGTCCGACGGCTGACCTCCGCGCAGGAGATCCCGGAATCGATGAGGGAGACGGCCTCGCGCCTGACATGCGGTGAGTACATACGGTGCATGTTCGCTCACGCCTCGGACATTCCCGGATGGCCTCGAACGCAGAAAAGCCACCCGTGGGGGTGGCTGCTGGTGCCCCGAGTGGGATTCGAACCCACACTTGATGGTGTTTGAGACCATTGACTCTGCCGGTTGGTCTATCGGGGCGTTTGAGTTATTGGTTCCGATTGTCCGTTTTGCCTGCTCGGCGTCCCGGGAGCGACGCTCCGTCAACGGTGCAGTCACGATTGACGCGCATTGCCGGGGCCAACGGTCAGCATACTAGCGGATCTCGGTAACCTCGTGTACGTGACGAGGACGCAGAGCCGTGTGGTGATCGCGGAAGACGAGGCCCTGATTCGCCTGGATCTCAAGGAGATGCTCGAAGAGGACGGTTACGCCGTCGTCGGGGAGGCTGGCGACGGTGAGGCCGCCATCCGGCTTGCCCAGGAGCTCAAACCCGACCTGGTGATCACCGACATCAAGATGCCGGTGCTCGACGGCCTGTCGGCCGCCGAGCGCATCGCCGGGGAGCGCATCGCCCCGGTCGTGATCCTGACCGCCTTCTCCCAGCGGGAGCTGGTGGAGCGGGCACGCGAGGCCGGGGCCATGGCCTACCTGGTCAAGCCGTTCAGCAAGTCGGACCTGGTGCCGGCGATCGAGATGGCCACCTCGCGCTACGCCGAGTTGGCCGCACTGGAGGCCGAGGTCGGCAGCCTCCAGGAGCGACTGGAGACCCGAAAGCTCGTGGAGCAGGCCAAGGGCCTGCTCCAGAGCCGCCACGGGATGAGTGAGCCCGAGGCGTTCCGGTGGATCCAGAAGAACTCCATGGACCGCCGGCTGACCATGCGCAAGGTCGCCGAGACCGTCGTCGAGACGCTCGGGGGAGGACAGTCCTCCTGACGGACCGCCCACCCCAGCGCTGAACCGGGGCCGTACCCGAACGGGTGCGGCCCCTTCGTGTGTCCCGGGGGTTCGGCCCGAGAAAACTAACAGATTGGCAGGTTCCGGCTCCGGAACGTGTCCGGGTGTTCAGGGTCAACGCGCATCCAGCACCAGTTTGATCTCGGTTGCACACGATGGGGTGACGGTTGGGTCACGTGGTTTAAGTGACACTGAATGCCCGGCATAAATCGGGCTAAACTCACCGCACCGAACAGCTAAAGGACAGCGGCGCTCGAATGCCTCCCATTCGGGTGCCGCCAACCTCAGATGCGCAAGGAGCGCGCGTGCGCACACGCCTCGTGACCGTGTTGCTCGCCCTGATCACCGCATTCCTGGTGATCCCCGGGGCGGCGGCGACGGCAGACGAACAGGGCGGTGAGACGCTGCACGGTCAGATCGGTCAGCCGGACGACCGGGACCAGGGTGTCGAGGGCATCCTGATCACGGTCCTCCAGGGTGACGACGAGATCGATGCGGTGGAAACCGACTCTGATGGAATTTGGGAAGTGGAGTTGCCCGGACCGGGTGACTACCGCGTAGTGGTGGACCAGGAGTCCGTCCCCAGCGAGTTCGCCGTACGCGAGACGTCCCTCATGGCAGAGGGTGAGGCCCAGGTCGAGGTCGAGACCGGCCAGCAGCGACTGCTCCTCATCGGGTTGGAGAACCCGGGCGAATCCGCAGGCGGCCAGGACGAGAGCTCCCCCTCCCCGGACGCCGAGGCGACCGAGGACGCCGAGGGGGACACGGCCGCCGAGGACGAGTCCGTGGCGGTCGAGGGCGTCAGTGGCGGGTTCGGTGAGCGCTTCGCGCAGCTCACCGCGGCCGGTCTGCTGTTCGGCCTGGTCATCGCGATCTCCGCGATCGGCCTCTCACTGATCTTCGGTACGACGCAGGTCATCAACTTCTCGCACGGTGACATGGTCACCTTCGGCGCGATGATGGCCCTGCTGTTCAGTACCGGCGCCGCGGGACTGGGCAACTCCCTGCTGGCGATCTTCGCCGGTCTGGGGATCGCCGTCCTGCTGGGCGCCTTCCTGGAGCACCGGCTCAACCGGACGACGCTGATCGTCCTCCAGTGGTCCTCGGTCTTCGGCGGTATCGCGCTGGCGACGCTGATGGGCGTGCTCGGTGACGACCTCGGCTGGCAGGTGCCGCTGTGGGCGGCGGCCGGCATCGCGGTGGTCATGGGCGGTGTGCTGGGCAGCACCATGGAGCGCTACCTGTGGCGTCCGCTGCGCAGGCGCAACGTCGCCCTGATCCAGATGTTCATCGTCTCCATCGGCCTGGCCCTGGTGCTGCGGCACGTGCTGCTGGTGCTCTTCGGCGCCAACCGGCGCCGCTACGCCGGGTTCCAGGTGCAGGAGATGGTGCACTTCGGCCCTATCTCCATGCCCCCGCGCGACCTGGTGATCATGGCCGTCGCGATCGTGGTGCTGGTGCTCGTGGCCTGCATGCTCCAGTTCACCCGTATCGGCAAGGCGATGCGCGCGGTCTCGGACAACCGGGACCTCGCGGAGTCGTCGGGCATCGACGTCGACCGGGTGACGCTGTACGTGTGGTTCCTCGGCGGCGGCCTGGCGTCCCTGGGCGGTGTGCTCTTCGGCCTGAACCAGGTCGTGGACTACGAGATGGGCTTCCGTCTGCTGCTGCTCATGTTCGCCGCGGTGATCCTGGGTGGCCTGGGCACGGCCTACGGCGCGATGGTCGGCGGCATCGCCGTGGGCCTGGTGGCGATGCTGTCCACCCTGTGGTTCCCCGCACAGCTCATGCAAGCGTGGGCTCTGGCCCTGATGATCCTCATGCTGCTGATCAGGCCCCAGGGCTTGCTCGGTCGGCGCGAGCGGGTCGGCTAGGAGAGGTAGACGATGGATATTTTCTTGATCCTCGCCGAGTCCGCCCGATCCGCGGTGGGACCGGTGGCCGCGATCTACGCGCTGGCCGCGATCGGCCTGAACATGCACTTCGGTTACGCGGGGTTGCTGAACTTCGGTCAGGTCGGCTTCATGCTGGTGGGCGCCTACGGCGTCGGTATCAGCGTCGCGGTGTTCGAGTTGCCGTTGCTGGTCGGGTTCCTGGTGGGCCTGGCCTGCGCGGTGGTGTTGGCGTTGTTGTTGGGTATCCCGACGCTCCGGTTGCGGGCGGACTACCTGTCGATCACGACGATCGCCGCGGCCGAGGTGCTGCGGTTGGTCTACCGGGCGGGCTTCGCCGAGCCGGTGACCAACGGCGTGTACGGGTTGCAGAACCTGTCCACCGAGTTCCGTGAGTGGAACGAGGCGTTGGGGCTGTTCGACCCGGCCGGCCGTTACGGGATCGGTTCGTTCTCGTTCAGCGGCAACCACATGTGGATGATGACGGTGACGTGGGGTCTGGTGGCGCTGATGGCGGCACTGACCTGGGCGCTGATCCACAGCCCGTGGGGCCGTGTGGTGAAGGGCATCCGCGAGGACGAGGACGCGGTTCGCAGCCTCGGCAAGAACGTCTTCGCGTACAAGATGCAGGCGCTGGTCCTGGGCGGCCTGATCGGTTCGCTGGCCGGTTGCATGATGGCGGTGCACCAGGGTGCGATCGCGCCTGACCAGTTCAAGCCGCAGGTGACGTTCTTCCTGTGGGTGATCCTGCTGCTGGGCGGTGCGGGCCGTGTTCTGGGTCCGATCGTCGGGTCGATGGTGTTCTGGTTCCTGATGAACTTCACGGACAAGCTGCTGCGCGGGTTGGGCAGTGAGGGTTACCTGCCGTTCCTGTCGGGTCCGGACTTCGGCGCCATCCAGTTGGCGTTCGTCGGTGTGCTGCTGGTGCTGCTGATCGTCTTCCGGCCGCAGGGTCTGATCGGTGACCGCAAGGAGATGTTGATCAATGTCAAGTGACGAGGTGAACGCCTCCGGGGCGTATGTCGAGGTCGACCGGATGGCCGGGGCGGTCCCGGAGCCGGGTTCGGCCAAGCCGGATCCGATCCTGGTGGCTGACGGGGTGAAGCGTTCGTTCGGCGGTCTGACCGCAGTGGACGTGGAGCACCTGGAGGTGCAGCGGGGGACGATCACGGCGCTGATCGGTCCGAACGGCGCGGGCAAGTCCACGCTGTTCAACCTGCTGACGGGGTTCGACCGGGTCGACGGCGGCCAGTGGTCGTTCGAGGGCCGCGGCATCAACGGTCGTCGGGGTCACCAGGTGGCCCGGGCCGGGATGGTGCGGACCTTCCAGCTGACCAAGGCGCTCACGCGGATGACGGTGCTCGACAACATGTTGTTGGGCGCTCCGGGTCAGACGGGTGAGCGCATGGCGGGGTCGTTCCTGCGTCCGGTGTGGGGCCGTCAGGAGAAGGCCAACACCGTGAAGGCCCTGGACCTGCTGGAGCGGTTCAAGCTGATCGACAAGCGCCAGGACATGGCGGGCGCGTTGTCGGGTGGTCAGCGCAAGCTGTTGGAGATGGCTCGCGCGCTGATGACCGATCCGAGCATGATCATGCTGGACGAGCCGATGGCGGGTGTGAACCCGGCGTTGGTGCAGTCCCTGTTGCACCACATCACGTCGTTGCGTGACGAGGGCAAGACGGTCCTGTTCGTGGAGCACGACATGGACGTGATCATGGGCATCAGTGACTGGATCGTGGTGCTGGCCCAGGGTCAGGTGATCGCGGAGGGGCGTCCTTCGGACATCCGGTCCAACCAACAGGTGATCGACGCCTACCTGGGTGCCCAGGAGGTCGAGGGTGAGACCCAGGGGAGTGGCGATGAGTGAGGAGAACGGCGGGGTCCGTCCGGAGCCGGAGGAGGTCCCGGAGGAGGCTGAGGAGGCCGCGGCCGTGCAGGAGCACCGCGAGGAGGTGCTGGAGCAGGCCCAGGCGGAGTCGCTTGAGGTGGGTGGTCCGGACGACTACCTGCTGTTGGCCAAGGACCTGGTGGCCGGTTACGTGCCCGGGGTGAACATCCTGAACGGGTGCACGCTGACCCTCACCGAGGGTGAGGTCGTGGCGATCATCGGTCCGAACGGCGCGGGCAAGTCGACGTTGATCAAGACGATCTTCGGTCTGATCCCGGTGCGTGAGGGCGGTCTGACGCTGCGGGGTTCGAGCATCGCGGGGTTGGCAGCGCACTCGTTGGTGGAGCGGGGCGTTGGTTACGTTCCGCAGACGCGCAACGTGTTCCCGTCCCTGACGATCGAGGAGAACCTCCAGATGGGGGCGTTCCTGCGGCCGAGGTCGTTCTCGGAGCGGTTCGAGGTGGTGGCGGGTCTGTTCCCGTTGCTCGCGGACCGGCGTCGGGCGAAGGCGGGTTCGCTGTCGGGTGGTCAGCGTCAGATGGTGGCCATGGGCCGGGCGCTGATGATGGACCCGTCGGTGCTGCTGCTGGACGAGCCGACCGCCGGGTTGTCGCCGATCTACCAGGAGGAGGTCTTCCAGCGGGTGAAGGAGGTCAACGCCGCCGGGGTCTCGGTCGTCATGGTCGAGCAGAACGCGCGGCGGTGTCTCCAGATCTGTGACCGCGGTTACGTGCTGGACCAGGGCCGGAACGCGTACACGGGTTCGGGTCGGGACCTGCTGAACGATCCGAACGTGATCGAGCTGTACCTGGGGACGCTCGCCAAGGGCTGATCCGGACGTGTGTGGGGGGCGGGACCCGTCGAGGGTCCCGCCCCCTTTTCGTGTGTCCGGAGTGTGCGGTGCCCGGTGTGGTGGGCGCGGGGTCAGTCGTTGGTGTACTCGACGTATTCGAGGATCTCGTAGCCGTCGTCGCCGAAGTGGAAGATCTCGAAGGTGGCGGAGGTGGGGTCGCCGTTGTCGTCGAGGTCGATGTTGCCGCTCATCCCCTGGTAGTCGATGGACCGGCCGTCGTTGAGGAGGTCGCGGCACTCCGCGAACGAGCTGCACTCGGTGCCTTCGGGGCGGGTGACCTCGGCGACGTGGTCCACGTACCGGGTGGGGTCCGTGGAGCCCGCGGACTCGGCGGCCAGGGCGATGGTGGTGACGCAGTCGAAGATGTGCGGGGCGAACTGGAAGGCGTCGAGTTCGGGGTCGAAGGCGCGCAGGTCCTCGCTGAACTGGGGGTTGTCGGCGCTGGGGGCGACGCCGGTGGTGCCGGTGATGGCGTTGGTGGAGGCGGCTCCGATGGTCGCCTCCAGGTCGGGGTCGTTGAGGCCGTCCGTGAGGTAGAACTGGCTCTCGGTGCCGCTCTCGATGAGGGCGGCCATGAGCTGGGTGCCCTCCTGGAAGGAGATGAGGGCGACGGCGTCGGCCCCGGAGGTGACGGTGGAGCTGATGACCGCGCCGAAGTTGGTGGCGTCGGGGTCGTAGGTCTCGGTGAGGACGACGTCGGCGCCGAGGGCGTGGAGTTCGGCCTCGACGGCGTTGAGGTAGCCGTTGCCGTAGTCGTCGGCGCGGGCGATGACGGCGACGTCGAGGTGGCCGTCGTCGACGATGCGCTGGGCGAGTACGGGTCCGGCGAGGAGGTCGCTGGGGGCGGTGCGGAAGAAGTAGCCGTTGTCGTCGACGCTGGTGAGGTCGGGCGCGGTGCTGGAACCGGAGCACTGGGCGATCCCCGCGCCCGTGATGGTGGCGTAGCTGGCCTGGGTCATCACGGAGGCGGCGGCGCCGATGACGGCGTTGACGTCGGCGGAGACGAGGTCGTTGGCGGCCTGGTTGGCCTGGGCGGCGTCTCCGGCCTCGTCGGCCACGACCGGTGGTGGGACGGTGGTGCCGAGGATGCCGCCCGCGTCGTTGATCTGGTCGATGGCGTAGTCGACGGCGGCGGTCTGGGGTCGGCCGAGGAAGCTCAGGTTGCCGGTCTGCGGGTAGAGGAGGCCGAACGTGAACCCGGTGTCGTCCGCGGTGTCGTCGCCGAGGTCCAGGGTGCCGCCGCAGGCGGTGAGTGCGAGGCTGACGGTGAGGGCGGCCGCCGAGAGGGAGAGGGCCCTGTGGGTGGGCATGGCGTGGTCGTCCGTTCAGGTGGCGTGGTGCGTCCGGGGGTGGGGACGCGTGGGCGTCGGGCCCCGGTGCGTGCGGTGCCGCTGTGCGGCCGCCTGGCCCGTGTACGACGAGGCACGGCGCGCGGGGTGCGGCCGTGCCGGGGTCTCGCGGTGGTCGTGTTCGGACGGTTCGCGTGGTGTGTGGCGGACGGCGCCTCCGCCCAGGGGTCGTGGTGTGGCCCCCTGGGAGGAGACGGGGTCATCCGTCGTTACTCGTCGACGGAGTACTCCTCGAAGCCGAGGGTCTCGTAGCCGTCGTCACCGAAGTGGAAGACCTCGAAGGTGGCGGAGGTGGGGTCGCCGTTGTCGTCGAAGTCGATGTTGCCGCTGGTGCCCTGGAAGTCGATCTCCTCGCCGTCGTTGAGGAGGTCGCGGCACTCCTCGAAGCTGCCGCACTCGGTGCCGTCGGGGCGGCTGATCTCGGGGAGGTGCTCGACGTAGTCGGCGGGGGAGACGGACCCGGCGGACTCGGCGGCCAGGGCGATCGCCGTGACGCAGTCGAAGACCTGCGGGGCGAACTGGAAGACGTCGAGCTCGGAGTCGAAGGCGCGCAGGCCCTCGTTGAACTCGGGGTTGTCAGCACCGGGGGCGACGCCGGTGACGCCGGTGACGACGTCGGGGTCGTCCGAGTTGACGGTGTCGCCGAGCTCGGGGTCGTTGAGACCGTCGGTGATGTAGAGCTGGTCGCCCGAGATGCCGGACTCGATGAGTTCGGCGATGACCTGGGCGCCCTCCTGGAAGGAGATCAGGGCGACGGCGTCGGGGTCGGCGCTGGACACGGAGTTGACGACGGAGTCGAAGTTGGTGGCGTCGGGGTCGTAGTTCTCGGTCGCGACCACGTTCGCGCCGAGGGCCTCGAGCTCGGCCTCCACGGCGCTGCGGTAGCCGTCGCCGTAGTCGTCGGCGCGGGCCACCACGGCGACGTCGAAGGCGCCGTCGTCGACCATCTGGCGGGCCAGGACCGGTCCGGAGAGGAGGTCGCTGGGGGCGGTGCGGAAGAAGTAGCCGTTGTCGTCGATCTCGCTCAGGTCGGGCGCCGTGTTGGAGCCGGAGCACTGCACGATGCTGGCGGCTGTGACGGTGTCGTAGCTGGCCTGCGTCATGGCGGAGGCGGCGGCGCCGATGACGGCGTTGACGTCGGCGGAGACGAGGTCGTTGGCGGCCTGGTTGGCCTGGGCGGCGTCACCGGCCTCGTCGGCCTCGACGATGGCGGGGACGTCGGTGCCGAGGATGCCACCGGCCTTGTTGATCTCGTCGATGGCGTACTTCGCCGCGGTGACCTGGGGCGGACCGAGGAAGGCCAGGCTGCCGGTCTGGGGGTAGAGGATGCCGAAGGTGAACTCCTCGCCGGAGCCCTCACCTCCGTCGGCGCTGTCGCCGCCGTCCCCGTTGCCACACGCGGTCAGTCCGAGCACGAGGGCCGCGGTTGCGGCAGTGAGGCTCAGGAACTTCTTGCTTGCCATGTTCGTGGTCACTCCGTTCAACCGGCTGATCTTGCGCAGCCGTGCCGATAGCTCTGTTGCATCCTGTTGCCCGTTATGTGTGGCATGACTTAATCAGGAGCGTTAGCGGAGCTTAATCCGGTATCGGGTTCCGGCGGAAGCGGCAGGGGGCGGTTGCGTCTCAGTCGCCTTCTGCTCGTTATGACTCTGTAGCCGTGTGGCCGGGTGTGACTGGACGGATGCACGGTGTCGCGGGGGGATGTTGTGACTGGTTGTCGTGGTGTGAGGGCGTGGCGTGCCCGTTCGTCCAGTGTTCGGAAATGGCGGAGCCGTCGTTAGCCGGGCTTCGTTCCCGGTGGTGGGGGGCCCAACAGCGGGGCGCGGGGCCCCGCCGCTGGAGTTCCCTACTGGGGGGCGTCGCGCAGCATGCAGGTCAGACGCGAGGTGCAGACCTTCCGCCCCTGGTCGTCGGTGATGGTGATGTCCCAGGTGGCGAGGGTGCGGCCCAGGTGGACCGGGGTGGCCACCCCGGTGACGTGCCCATCGGTGGCGGACCGGTGATGGGTCGCGTTGATCTCGATGCCCACGGCGACGCGGCCGAACCCCTGTGCGTGGATGGTGGAGCCGATGGACCCCAGGGACTCGGCGAGCACGCACGAGGCGCCGCCGTGCAGCAGCCCGAAGGGCTGGCGGTTGCCCTCGACCGGCATACGGCCCACGACGCGTTCGGCGGAGGCCTCGGTGATCTCGATGCCCATGCTCTGGCCCAGACCGCCGGAGAGCGCCCCGGAGTCCATGAGTTCGCGCAGGCCCTCGGCGTCTGTGGTCATGGTGTTGCCTTCCGATCCGGTCAGGTGGCCCCGTAACCGGTCGAACCGACCGGTGTGGGGAGGTGTTCCCGTGGTGATGGCCGCGGGCTGTCCGTAGCGCATCCTAGGATTCGTTCTGTGGTGACCAAGCGAGAGACCCCTGAACAGACATCCCAGGCCGACGGCGGGCGCGCCCGGCTGCTCCTCCTGGACGGCCACTCGATGGCCTTCCGCGCGTTCTTCGCGCTCCCCGTGGAGAAGTTCGGTACGAGTACCGGGCAGTCCACCAACGCCGTGTACGGCTTCGCCTCCATGCTGGTGAAGCTGCTGCGCGACGAGGAGCCCACGCACGTCGCGGTGGCGTGGGACCTCTCGGGCCCCACCTTCAGGGACGAGGAGTACGACGGGTACAAGGGCGGCCGGTCGGAGACCCCGCCGGAGTTCCCCTCCCAGGTGCCGCTGACCCAGGACCTCATGCGCCTGATCGGGGTCGCGAACCTGTCGGCGCCCGGCTTCGAGGCCGACGACGTGATCGCCACCCTCGCGCACCAGGGCTGCGAGGCGGGCATGGAGGTGCTGATCGCCTCCGGTGACCGGGACGCCTTCCAGCTGGTGAACGAGGACTGCACGGTCCTGTACCCGGGCAAGAGCCTCTCGGACATGCGCCGGATGGACCCGGAGGCCGTCGAGGACAAGTACGGGGTCACCCCGGAGCGGTACCGCGACCTCGCGGCCCTGGTGGGGGAGAAGGCCGACAACCTTCCCGGGGTGCCGGGGGTGGGTCCCAAGACAGCCGCCAAGTGGATCACGAAGTTCGGGTCCCTGGAGGAGCTGGTGGCCCGCGCGGACGAGGTCCCCGGCAAGGCGGGGCAGAACTTCCGCGACCACCTCGACGACGTGCTGCGCAACCAGAGGCTCAACAAACTGGTCACCGACGTGGAGCTGGACACGGCCGTGCGGGACCTGGGGCTGGGCGAGGCCGACCGGGCCGGGGTCGACGCGCTCTTCGACAACCTGGAGTTCGCCTCCAACCTGCGTGAGCGCCTCTACGCGGTGATCCGTGCGGACGACGGCGAGGAGAGCGCCGAGGCGGGCGGGGCCGTCGAGGGCTTCACCGTGGACGTGACCGTGGCGGCGACCGGGGGTGTGGCGGCCTGGATCACCGAGCACGCCTCCGCTGAGTCACTCACGGACCAGGCCCCGGCGGGGCTGGCGGTCGACGGTACCTGGGGAGCGGGGACCGGACGGGTGGACGCCCTGGCCGTCACGGTGCCGGGCGGGGCCTCGCTGTACGTGGATCCCACCGTGCTGGACACCGCCGACACCGAGGCGCTGGCGGCCTTCCTCGCGGACGCCGGGCGTCCCAAGGCCGTGCACGAGTACAAGGGCGCGCTGCTCGCGCTGGGCGCACACGGGTGGGACCTGAACGGTGTGGTCAGCGACACCGCCCTGGCGGCCTACCTGGCGCAGCCGGGGCAGCGCCGCTTCGACCTGGCCGACCTGTGCCGCAAGTACCTGGGCCGGGAGCTGGAGGTGGACACCGACGGCGACCAGATGGCCCTGGACCTCGGGGAGCAGGGCGGCAGCGGGCGCGGTCACGGTCTGGCCGTGCGGGCCGCCGCCACCCGCGACCTGGCCGCCGTGCTGGTGGCGGAGCTCGACAAGCGAGGCGGCACGCACCTGCTGCACGAGGTGGAACTGCCGTTGGTCGACGTGTTGGCGCGCCTGGAGCGGGCCGGGATCGCCGCGGACCGCGAGTACCTGGAGGGTCTCCAGGGGGAGTTCGCCTCGGCGGCGCGCGGCGCGGTGGAGCGGGCGCACGAGATCGTGGGCCGGGAGTTCAACCTGGGCTCGCCCAAGCAGTTGCAGCAGGTGCTGTTCGAGGACCTGGAGCTGCCCAGGACGAAGAAGATCAAGACGGGATTCACGACGGACGCGGACGCGCTGGCGTGGTTGGCGGCCCGGACCGAGAACGAGTTGCCGGGCGTGCTGCTGCACCACCGGGACCAGACGAAGCTGCGCACGACGGTCGAGGGGCTGATCAAGACGGTCGCCGATGACGGCCGCATCCACACCACCTTCAACCAGACGGTCGCGGCGACGGGGCGGCTGAGCTCCACGGAACCCAACCTCCAGAACATCCCGGTGCGCACGGACGTGGGCCGAAGGATCAGGCGCGCGTTCGTGGTCGGTGAGGGCTACGAGGAGCTGCTCACCGCGGACTACAGCCAGATCGAGCTGCGCATCATGGCGCACCTGTCGGGTGAGCGGGCGCTGATCGACGCGTTCAACAGCGGGTACGACTTCCACGCGCACATGGCGGCGCAGGTCTTCGACATCGAGGTCGGGGAGGTCGACGGCGAGGCCCGGTCCAAGATCAAGGCGATGAGCTACGGGCTGGCCTACGGGCTGAGTGCCTACGGACTGTCCCAGCAGCTGGCGATCACCCCGGAGGAGGCGAAGAGGCTGATGGAGGACTACTTCGCCAGCTTCGGCGGGGTGCGCGACTACCTCAACCAGGTGGTGGACGAGGCCCGCAAGGTGGGGTACACCGAGACCATCCTGGGTCGGCGGCGCTACCTGCCGGACCTGACGAGCGACAACCGCCAGCGCCGCGAGATGGCGGAGCGGATGGCGTTGAACGCGCCGATCCAGGGGTCGGCCGCCGACATCATCAAGGTGGCGATGCTCCAGGTGGACGCGGCGCTGACCGAGGGAGGATTCCGCTCCCGGGTGCTGTTGCAGGTGCACGACGAGCTCGTGGTGGAGGTCTCCCCGGGTGAGCGCGAGGCGGTCGAAAACCTCGTGACGCACGAGATGGGCTCCGCCTATGATC
Organism: Nocardiopsis sp. B62; assembly: GCF_018070675.1. Classification (NCBI taxonomy): domain Bacteria; kingdom Bacillati; phylum Actinomycetota; class Actinomycetes; order Streptosporangiales; family Nocardiopsidaceae; genus Nocardiopsis; species Nocardiopsis sp. B62. The sequence goes on from NZ_JAGPXK010000014.1 coordinate 35,452, forward strand.
TGCGTGTCCCGCTGGGCGTCTCGGTCGGCAGCGGGCAGAACTGGCATGACGCCGCGCACTAGGGCGCGGCGCTGATCTCGGAGGTGGGAACGGTGACGGGGCAGGAAGAGACCACGGGCGGACTGGCCGTGGGACCCGTGACCGTTCCCGCCGACGCGTTGACGTGGCGGTTCTCACGGTCCTCGGGGCCGGGCGGGCAGCACGTGAACACGTCGGACACGCGGGTGTCGCTGTCGTTGGACGTGGCGTCGTGCCGGGCGCTGGGAGCCACGCGGCGGGCCCGCGCCCTGGAACGGCTGTCCGGGCGCCTCGTGGACGGGGTGCTCACGGTGTCGGCGCAGACTCACCGTTCCCAGGTGCGCAACCGGGCCGAGGCGCGGGAGAGGCTGGCCGCGATCCTCGCGGAGGCCATCGCGCCACCGCCGCCCGAGCGGCGCAGTACACGGCCCAGCCGGGCCTCGAAGCGGCGTCGGCTGGACGCCAAGCGTCGGCGGAGTGACGTGAAGAAGTCGCGTTCGCGGCCTCCGATGGACTGACGAGCGTCGGATGAACCACGCGTTCCGGACTTTTTTCGGAACGTCTCGCCCCGGCCCCGTGCGGATGGCGTTCGGGGTGCGTCAGCCCCTGGCAGACATGGCTGAAGAGCTAGTTGATCTTCCCCACCCCGCTCGGGTAAATTGCGGCCACGACAGCCTTGTACGGTGCCCTCTTCCCGGATTCCGATTGACCTGCGCGCTCACGTCTCATATTCTGGCGTCAGCGTTGTGGGTTCGTGCGGGCGTCCGCTGTCTCCGATAGGGGGGCAGGAGGGTTGCACCGTCTCGGTCTCCACTCTGGACCGGCGGCTGGCGGTCACGGACGGCTCGTTCCGTACATGTGACCTTCGCTTCTTACTTCTGGACTGCGGATCGACGGGCTCGAACCTGCGGCGTGCCCATTTCCTGTTCCTGTCCGTATCCGGAGTCCACCCACAAATGACGAGCAGCACCGAGGCCACCTCGACACCCCAGGTAGCGGTCAACGACATCGGGTCCGAGGAAGCCTTCCTCGCGGCGATCGACGAGACCATCAAGTACTTCAACGACGGTGACATCGTCGAGGGCACCATCGTGAAGGTCGATCGAGACGAGGTCTTGCTCGACATCGGCTACAAGACCGAGGGTGTCATCCCCTCTCGGGAACTGTCGATCAAGCACGACGTCGACCCCGGTGAGGTCGTTGCCGTCGGCGACCAGGTCGAAGCCCTCGTTCTCCAGAAGGAGGACAAGGAAGGCCGTCTGATCCTGTCCAAGAAGCGCGCTCAGTACGAGCGGGCCTGGGGCACGATCGAGAAGATCAAGGAAGAGGACGGCGTCGTCACCGGCACCGTCATCGAGGTCGTCAAGGGTGGTCTCATCCTCGACATCGGCCTGCGCGGCTTCCTTCCGGCGTCCCTGGTCGAGATGCGTCGCGTCCGCGACCTTCAGCCCTACGTCGGCCGCGAGCTCGAGGCGAAGATCATCGAGCTGGACAAGAACCGCAACAACGTGGTCCTGTCCCGTCGCGCCTGGCTGGAGCAGACCCAGTCCGAGGTCCGTCAGACGTTCCTCAACACCCTCCAGAAGGGTCAGATCCGCAAGGGCGTCGTCTCCTCGATCGTCAACTTCGGTGCCTTCGTGGACCTGGGTGGCGTCGACGGTCTGGTGCACGTCTCCGAGCTGTCCTGGAAGCACATCGACCACCCGAGCGAGGTTGTCGAGGTCGGCCAGGAGGTCACGGTCGAGGTCCTCGACGTCGACATGGAGCGCGAGCGCGTCTCCCTGTCGCTCAAGGCGACCCAGGAAGACCCGTGGCAGCAGTTCGCCCGGACCCACCAGATCGGGCAGGTCGTTCCCGGCAAGGTCACCAAGCTCGTCCCGTTCGGTGCGTTCGTGCGCGTCGAGGAGGGCATCGAGGGCCTGGTCCACATCTCCGAGCTGGCCGAGCGCCACGTCGAGGTGCCGGAGCAGGTCGTCCAGGTCGGCACCGAGATCTTCGTCAAGATCATCGACATCGACCTCGACCGCCGTCGCATCAGCCTCTCGCTGAAGCAGGCCAACGAGAGCGTCTCGCCCGACCAGGTGGACTTCGACCCCACCCTGTACGGCATGGCCGCCGACTACGACGAGCAGGGCAACTACAAGTACCCCGAGGGCTTCGACGCGGACAGCGGCGAGTGGCTCGAGGGCTTCGAGGCCCAGCGCGACGAGTGGGAGCGCAGCTACGCCGAGGCGCAGGCCCGCTTCGAGGCTCACCGCAAGCAGGTCGAGGAGGCGCGTGCGGCCGAGGCCGACGCCGCCAACGCTCCTGCCGTGGAGGAGGACGAGGAGGACTACACCGGTGGTGCGCAGAGCGCCGGCGGTTCGTCGTCCGGCTCCGAGACCACCAGCGGTGCGCTCGCCTCTGACGAGGCTCTGGCCGCCCTCCGCGAGAAGCTCGCGGGCGGCGAGGCCTGAGGGTCTCCTCGCCGGGCTCCGGCCCGAGTGATGGCTGAGTGAAGGGCCGTCCCCACCCACGGGTGGGGGCGGCCCTTCCGCGTGTCAGCGGTTCGGTCCCCGCGTGGCGGCCACGGTCCGCAGCAGGTCCCGAACCAGGTCGAGGTCGACGGCCCCGGGAGAGCGGAAACGCAGGCATCCCCTGCCCATGTCCTGGCCCGCGAGCCGCTCGGCGTGGGCCGCGGCGACGTCCTCACGCATCAGGTAGACCGAGACGTGGCGCTTCTGACGGGCGAAGGCGACCTCCGGGACCCCGTCCCTGCGGTACGCGGGCATCCCGTACGCCATGACCTCCTCGAACCCCGGGAGTTCGGCGCGGAACAGGTCCCGGAGCCCGCTCAGCGCGGACCGGTCGGCCTCGGGAAGTTCCGCCAGATAGGCGTCGACATCGACTGCGTTGCTGCTCACCATGGGTCAAGGCTACGTACCGGCGGCTAGGGTTGCCTGGTACCCGCCGAGGGCGGGGACCAGTTGAGGAGGCGACGTGTTCGACATCCACCCGGCCACCCCCGACGACGCCGGTGAGATCTTCACCCTGCAACGGGCCGCCTACGTGGACGAGGCCCAGGCCTACGGGGACCCGTTCATCCTGCCGCTCACCGAGGGGCTGTCACGGATCCAGGGGTTGCTCGCCGACGGAGACGCCCTCGTGCTCAAGGCCGTGGTCGGGCACCGTCTGGTCGGTGCGGTCCGCGCCGGAGTCACTGAGACCACCGGGGTGGTGGGGCGCCTCGTCGTGGCCCCGGACATGCGTCGCCGGGGGATCGCCGGGGCGCTGCTGGCCCGGGTCGAGGACGACCTGCGCGAGCGCAGGCCGGAACTGACGGCGCTCACCCTGTTCACGGGGGCACAGAGTCCGAAGAACCAGCGACTGTACCGGACCCTGGGGTACGCCGAGACGCACCGGGAGCGGGTCGCGGACCACCTCGTGATGGTGCACATGCGCAAGGAACTGGCCCGGGTGGGCGCGGGGTCGGCGTGACGCCCGCCCGTCGCGCCCCCTAGGGTGTGGCCCATGCTGAAAGTGGGTCTCACCGGCGGGATCGGTTCGGGCAAGAGCGCGGTCTCGTCCGCGTTGTCCTCCTACGGCGCGGTGGTGGTCGACGCGGACGCCATCGCCCGTGAGGTGGTCGCGTCCGGCACACCGGGACTGGCCGAGGTGGTCGCCGAGTTCGGCGAGGGGGTGCTCGCCCCCGACGGGAGCCTGGACCGGCCCGCGCTGGGGGAGATCGTCTTCGCCGACGAGGCCCGTCTGGCCAGGCTCAACGCGATCGTCCACCCCCGGGTGGCCGAGCGCAGCGGCGAGCTCATGGCGGAGGCCGAGGCCGCCGGGGCCAGCGTGGTGGTGTACGACGTGCCGCTGCTGGTGGAGAACGGGCTGGAGTCGCTCTACGACGTGGTGGTCGTGGTGGACACCCCCGACGAACTCAGGGTGGAGCGGGTGTCCCGTGACCGGGACATGCCGCCCGAGCAGGTGCGGGCCCGGATCGCGGCTCAGGCCGACCGGCCGACCCGTCTGGCCGCGGCCGACCTGGTGGTGGACAACTCCGGTACCCGTGAGGACCTCGCCGACCGCGTCGCCGAACTGTGGGGCGAACTCCTGGCACGGGCGGCCTAGGGCGTTGATGGCAGATCCCTGAATCCCTTGCGGGCAGGACGAAGGGCGTCGAGGATCAGAGTGTGCCCCAGGGACCTTGACGCCCTTTCGTCAGCGCTCCACGTCCAACCGGACGATGAGGTGATCCCTCCCCACGAGCCGCGCCACTGGGCCGGGGCGCCCCGCCCGCTCAACGACTCCGGACTCGTCTGCGTCGCCCTGGCCCGAGTGCTGTTGCGCCATGATGCAGAACGCCACTGGACGCGTGCCGCCCCGCACCGGATCGGGCACCTGTTCCCCCGCCTGCCCGGCCAGTCCGAACGCGACCGCCACTGCGCTCGGCGGCCCCGGCCCTGTTCAGGGTCGCGATGTGGCTGGTGACCTGGCACAACCGGATGATCGGTGCCCCAGTCAAGCGGTCGTTGGTCGCTGACGACCCCTGACCAGGGCACATCGTCCCATCAACGGTCTAGGGGCCCTTCGACCCGTCAGTGCCGCGGAAGAGGTCGGCCGTGGCCCGGACGGTCTCCCGGATCATCTCCTCCCGTACCGCCCGGGCGGCCTCGGCTCCGTGGAGGCTGTCGTCAAGGGCGTTCGGCGTACCCGGGTCCGCCGTCGGTGTCCTGGCCGCGAGGTCGGCGAAGTCGCCCGCCTGGTCGGCGACGCGTTGGAGCCTGACCCACTCCTTGTGGGTCTCCACAGCCGTCTGGATCCTCTTGCCGTAGGCGTCCAGCCGGTCGACCTCCTCGGTCAGGCGTTCCGTCGCCTCCTCCAGGACACTCCACTGCGGAGCGAGCGCCTCCCTGAGCGGTGCGCTGTTGCCCTCCCTCTGGCTGTCGACCAGCCTTCCGCGCAACTGGTCGAGGTGCAGGCACTCCCTGGCCAGGCGCCACTCCTCCGAGCGCAGCAGGGGCAGGGCATGGTCCAGACCCACCGGTGTGCCGAGGACCAGGTGCGCGTGCTCGGCGCGCGCGGTCACACGCTGGAGCCTGTCCAGCAGCTGGGCGCTCAGGGTGAACCGGAGGTCCGCGCGGATGACGTAGTCGTCACGGTGCCGAGCGGCGAGGTCGGCGGTGTCCCAGGGGCGCCGGACGACGAGGAACACGACCAGGGTGACCACGGGAAGGAACCAGAGCACGACCGCGCCCGGTGTGCCCGGCATCAGGGGCTCCGTGACGGATGGCTCCTCCGCCGCGATCACCTCGGCGATGAGCAGGATCCACCACATGGGGAACACGAAGCCGACCAGGGGGGCGCCCAGGACGAAGAGCCACATGAAGAACCCCTCGTCCTCGAGGTCCAGCATGTCGTGCACCACGAACCTCAGGCAGAGGAAGGCGCAGCAGAGCCCGGTCACGAGGATGAGCGGCGTGAGCACCACGAAGCCGGATGCTCCGGGAGTCAGGACCAGAGGTGCTCCGAGGACGGCAGGTGCCATCGCGGCGAGGGCGATCAGGGACCAACGCGGCAGGGGGAGCCTGATCGGGTTCGGGTGTCTGAGGCCTTCGGGGGAGGCCTTCAGGCGCCTGAGGGTCCCGGACCGCAGGTTCGGGTCGAAGGTCGCCTGTGTGCTGGGGGTCACGGTGCACATCACCCTTCTTCGGGGATCGGACGTCGGTGAGATGCCGCCGGGTCCCCACCGGTTCCCGACGCCTTCGGGAAGTCGTGCGCCGTGGTCGTCGTGCCGCGGGGACGGTGCGCCCGGCGGCGGTGACGACCCGTTCGGGGGCCTATGAGGAGGTGTCCGGAGGCTCCGGGATGTCGTGGGCGGTCTGTAGCGTTGGAGAGAGGGACACGTGGGCGAGGGGCGGCCCGACGTTCGTAGGGAGAAGAGGGCAAGTGCGACCGGTCAGTGACATCAAGCGCAGTGAGGCACCCTTCGAGGTCGTCTCGGAGATGACCCCCGCCGGGGACCAGCCAAGGGCCATCGAGCAGATCACCAGGCGGGTGCGGGAGGGCGACCAGCACACGGTGCTGCTGGGCGCGACCGGTACGGGCAAGACGGCCACGGTGGCGTGGACGGTGGAGCAGCTCCAGCGGCCCACGCTCGTGATGCAGCCCAACAAGACCCTGGCGGCGCAGTTCGCGAACGAGCTGAGGCAGATGCTGCCGAACAACGCCGTCGAGTACTTCGTCTCCTACTACGACTACTACCAGCCCGAGGCCTACGTCCCGCAGAGTGACACCTACATCGAGAAGGACTCCTCGATCAACGACGAGGTGGAGCGGCTGCGGCACTCGGCGACCAACTCGCTGCTCACGCGGCGGGACACGATCGTGGTGGCGTCCGTCTCCTGCATCTACGGCCTGGGCACCCCGCAGGAGTACGTGGACCGCATGGCCCAGCTGTCGGTGGGCATGGAGGTGGACCGCGACGACCTGCTGCGCCGCCTGGTGGAGATGCAGTACGCGCGCAACGACATGGCGTTCACGCGGGGGACGTTCCGGGTGCGCGGGGACACGATCGAGATCATCCCGGTCTACGAGGAGCTGGCGATCCGCATCGAGATGTTCGGTGACGAGATCGAGCGGCTGCTGACCCTGCACCCCCTGACCGGCGAGGTGCTGGGGGAGAGCCAGGAGATGTTCATCTTCCCGGCCTCCCACTACGTGGCCGGTGAGGAGCGCACCGAGCGGGCGATCGGCACGATCGAGGCGGAGCTGGGCGAACGGCTGGCCGAGCTGGAGGGCCAGGGCAAGCTCCTGGAGGCGCAGCGACTGCGGATGCGCACCACCCACGACCTGGAGATGATGCGCCAGCTCGGCACCTGCTCGGGGATCGAGAACTACTCGCGGCACTTCGACGGGCGTGAGCCCGGCAGCGCCCCCAACACGCTGTTGGACTACTTCCCCGAGGACTTCCTGCTGGTCCTGGACGAGTCGCACGTGACGGTCCCGCAGATCGGTGCCATGTACGAGGGTGACGCGGCGCGCAAGCGGACCCTGGTCGACCACGGTTTCCGGCTGCCCTCGGCGCTGGACAACCGGCCGCTGAAGTGGGAGGAGTTCACGAAGCGGATCGGGCAGTCGGTGTACCTGTCGGCGACGCCGGGCAAGTACGAGCTGCGTCAGGCCGGTGGCGACGTGGTCGAGCAGGTCATCCGGCCGACCGGCCTGGTGGACCCCCAGGTGGTGGTCAAGCCGACCGAGGGCCAGATCGACGACCTGGTGCACGAGATCACCGAGCGCGCGGAGCGCTCGGAGCGGGTGCTGGTGACCACGCTGACCAAGAAGATGGCCGAGGACCTCACGGACTACTTCGCGGAGCTGGGTATCCGGGTGCGGTACCTGCACAGCGAGGTGGACACGCTGCGCCGGGTGGAGCTGCTGCGGGAGCTGCGGGTGGGGGAGTTCGACGTGCTGGTGGGCATCAACCTGCTGCGTGAGGGCCTGGACCTGCCCGAGGTGTCGTTGGTGGCGATCCTGGACGCGGACAAGGAGGGCTTCCTGCGTTCGGAGACCTCGCTGATCCAGACCATCGGCCGCGCGGCGCGCAACGTGGACGGTCAGGTGCACATGTACGCCGACAACGTCACGGACTCGATGCGCGCGGCGATCGACGAGACCACGAGACGCCGGGACAAGCAGCTGGCCTACAACGCCGAGCACGGGATCGATCCGACGCCGCTGCGCAAGCAGATCGCGGACATCCTGGACACCCTGAACCGTGAGGACGTGGACACCGAGGAGCTCATGTCGACGGGGTACCGCCAGGGCGGCAAGGCGGGCCGGGCTCCGGTGCCCGCGTTGGGCGAGCGCGCGGACGTGGCGAACATGCCGCGCGCGGAGCTTGCCGGGCTGATCGACCAGCTGAGCGAGCAGATGCACCAGGCCGCGACCGACCTCCAGTTCGAGCTCGCCGCCAGGCTGAGGGACGAGATCGGCGAGCTGAAGCGCGAGCTTCGCGGCATGGACGCGGCCGGGTTGAAGTGATCCTGGCGGCACCCGGTAGGGTGCCTCCAGGCTAGTCGGCGCGGGGGTTCCACACCGGGAATCCCCGCGGTGACCGCCGTTCCCGTCTCGAATCGAGCACGATCCCAGTACGGTTGGGTCGCATAGTTACCTCCACGTGACATATTCTTGTGCTTTGCGTAAGTCGAATGTCGCTTTTGCCTTTTTCGGGTGTGGGGGAGTTCATGGTCGGTCGGGTTCTTGGTATCGCGTTCGTCGCGGTGCTGACGGGTCTCCTGGTGGCCGGGTGCGGGCTCGACCGGGGCGGTGACGACCCGGAGGAGATCGCCCCCACCCCCGACGTCGGTCAGGGGCCGGAGGACGAGCCGGTGGACGGAGTCTCCAACGACCAGGTCATCGTGGTGGTCGACGACGGTGCCGAGGTGCACGAGGACTGCGCCAACCGCGAGGTCGTGGTCAAGGCGGACGACGCCGTCGTGATACTGGACGGTGACTGCGGGCTGGTCCGCGCCACCGGGCGCAACTCCGTCGTGGAGGTGGGCACGGCGAGGAAGATCGTCCTCGTGGGCGTGGACAACCAGATCTCCTTCGCCTCCGGCGACCCCGAAGTGATCAACCACGGACGCAACACCACCGTCTCCGAGGGCGGCACCGCCAGCCCCGAGGTCGAATAGCCCCTCGCCGAGGAGCCCCGCCCTCCGTGCGCGACCCCTCCATCCGTTACCGTGGTGCGCGTTCGCGCGCGCCGTCTCGGCGTGGTCGGGCAGGGGCTCGCCGAGGTCCTCTCCGGAGAGAAGGACGGGCCCGTGTTCTCCGGCTTTCGGTCACCTGTACCGCTTCGAGGAGGTACGGTCGATCCTGTCCCGACACGTCGGTTGGTTCGGACGACGGCCCGGTGCCCGTGAAGGGCACCGCGACGCGACCGCACCCGTCAGTCCGGTCGGGGCACGCTCTTGACGAATGGAGGGGTGGGGCGGGTGAGTGGTTATGTCGCTCGGGTGCGGCATGATGAGTCGCCTGGCGGCGACATCGGACTCGATCCGCTGGTGCACTCCGTTGCCCAGCGCTGGGCGGAGTCGGACCCCCTGCTGCCCGAACCCGTGGGGTTCGCGGCCAACTCCTACCCCCTGCTGACGGTCAGCGACGAGGAGAGCCGAACCGTCGCCGCGGGCAGCATGCACTACACCTGGTACCAGCCGGGCGAGGTGGGCCGCATCTGGGGCGTGCCCGACCAGCACTGGCTCACCCCCATCGTCGGTGGTCCCGAACCCGCCCGCGCGCTGGACTCCCTGCTCACCAGCTGGCGCGACCAGATCGAGGACCTGCCCACGGGCACCGGCTCGGAGTCGGCGGCCCTCGTGAGCTGGCCCGCGCGCGACGTCGCGGGGATCATCCCGCTGCAACGCCACGGCCTCCAGCCCTACACCGTGCTCGCCGCCCGCCAGCGCCGCCGAGGCGTGCCGCCCTCCCTGCCCCCGCGTGACGTGGTCATCCGGCTGGCCGACACCAGCGACCTCACCCAGGTGGTGGGTCTGTTGATGGAGGAGCACCGGTACGAACAGCACTTCGGCGGGGTCTTCCTCCAGCCCGACACCGCCGAGCAGACCCGCAAGGTCGCCGCTCGGGCGCTCAACCGTTCGCGTTCGTGGATCTGGTTGGCCGAGCGCCGGGGCCGGGCCGTGGGGCTGTTGTGGGTGTCGCCGCCCGAACGCTCCCGCTGGGCGAAGTCCCTGGTCCGGGCGCGGCCGATCGCGCACATCGGCTACGGGGTGGTCTCGGGGGCCGAGCGCGGCCACGGGATCGGCACCGCCCTGGTGAGCCAGGCGCACCAGGCACTGGACAGCCACGGTGTGGGGGTGTCGGTGCTCAACTACGCCGCCATGAACCCGCTCTCCGGACCGTTCTGGCACCGGATGGGCTACCGCCCGGTGTGGACGACCTGGGAGGTCCGTCCCGCCCTCGCGCTGCGCTGACCTCGGCGCGCACCGCGACGGTCCGGCGCCCCGGTGACGGAGTTCACGGGGCGGGCTGGTTAGCCTGGGCGCGCAAGCGCAGTGTGGCGTGGAGAGGTGGAGTCGATGAGCGCGGACGACCGTGGGCCCGAGGGTGCCGAGCACGTGGAGATCGTGGAGGTGGGGCCGCGTGACGGCCTCCAGAACGAGTCCACCGTGCTGTCGGTCGAGGACCGGGTGGAGCTGATCGACCGTGCGGTGGCCGCCGGGGTGCGGCGGATCGAGGCGGTCAGCTTCGTCAACCCCAAGCGGGTGCCGCAGATGGCCGGGGCCGAGGAGGTCATGGCCGGGGTCACGCGGGTGCCCGGTGTCTCCTTCATCGGTCTGGCCCTCAACCGGCGCGGCCTGGACCGGGCGCTGGAGGCCGGGGTGTCCGAGGTCAACGTGGCGGTTCCGGCCACGGACGGCTTCAGCACCCGCAACCAGGGCACCACCGTCGAGGCGATGCTGGACTCCCTGGTGGAGATGGACCGGGCCCTGGAGGGCACCGGGGTGCCGTTGAGCGTCACCGTCTCCACGGCCTTCGGTTGCCCGTTCGACGGAGAGGTCGCGCCGGAACGCGTGATGGAGGTCGTGCGGCGGATCGCGGACACCGGAGCCGTGGAGATCGCCCTGGCCGACACGATCGGGGTGGGCGTCCCCGCGCAGGTGCGCGATCTCCTGCGCCGCACCGCCGAGGTGGCGGGCGGTCGGACCCTGCGCTGCCACTTCCACAACACCCGCAACACGGGTTACGCGAACGCCCTGGCCGCGGTGGAGGAGGGCGTCCGGGTCCTGGACTCCAGCCTGGGCGGTTTCGGCGGCTGCCCGTTCGCTCCGGCCGCCACCGGCAACATCGGCACCGAGGACCTCCTGTACATGCTGCACCGCAGCGGTCTGCGCACGGGAGTGAGCCTGTCCGAGGCGGCCGAGCTGGGCGACTGGATGGGCGAGCGGCTCGGCAAGCAGCCGCCCGCCTACCTCGGCCGCGCCGGGGGCTTCCCCGCCTGACCCATGGCACGGGCTCCGGGCCGGTGAGTGGTGGTCCGGAGCCGTCACGGGCTCTTCGAGGGGGTTCGGAACGGTGTTGCCTTCGCCACCCGACGGGCGGTGGTTCGCACGGGAGGCCCACGCCACCAGGGGTTCGCGGCAACCGCGCAGGTGGGGATGGGGAACACCGGGGGCAGGGCGGACGTTCCCAGGTGTGGACGAACGGAGGGCCTGTTATTCTGGTGCCCCGTGGAGTCCGACGCGCTGGAACGGCATCGCCGCCGCTCGGAACCGGACCGCCGCACGGCAGCCAAGCTCGCCCGAGCCAGCCGTAGCCACTCAAACCACGGGAGCAACACTTTGGCATCCGCCGCGAGTACCAAGCACCTTTTCGTTACTGGCGGCGTCGCCTCCAGTCTTGGCAAGGGCCTGACCGCCTCCAGCCTGGGACGGCTCCTGAAGTCACGCGGACTTCGGGTCACCATGCAGAAGCTGGACCCCTACCTCAACGTCGACCCCGGAACGATGAACCCGTTCCAGCACGGTGAGGTCTTCGTGACCGACGACGGCGCCGAGACCGACCTGGACGTCGGTCACTACGAGCGCTTCCTCGACGTCGAGCTCTCCGCCTCGGCCAACGTCACCACCGGCCAGATCTACTCCAGCGTCATCGCCAAGGAGCGCCAGGGCGCCTACCTCGGTGACACCGTGCAGGTCATCCCGCACATCACCAACGAGATCAAGTCGCGCATCTACGCGATGGACGCTCCCGACGTCGACATCGTCATCACCGAGATCGGCGGCACCGTCGGCGACATCGAGTCGCAGCCCTTCCTCGAGGCCGTCCGCCAGATCCGGCACGAGATGGGCCGGGAGAACTGCTTCTTCCTGCACGTCTCCCTCATCCCCTTCCTCGGCCCGTCCGGCGAGATGAAGACCAAGCCGACCCAGCACTCGGTCGCCGCCCTGCGCAGCATCGGGATCCAGCCCGACGCCATCGTGTGCCGCTCGGACCGGCCCATCACGCAGAGCCTGAAGTCCAAGATCAGCCTCATGTGCGACGTGGACGAGGCCGGCGTGGTCTCCACCCCCGACGCCCCCTCCATCTACGACATCCCCAAGGTCCTGCACCGCGAGGGCCTGGACGCCTACGTCGTCCGCCGCCTGGGCATGCCCTTCCGTGACGTGGACTGGACCGAGTGGGACGAGCTGCTGCGCCGCGTGCACCAGCCCGACCACGAGGTCACCATCGCCATGGTGGGCAAGTACATCGACCTGCCCGACGCCTACCTCTCGGTCAGCGAGGCCCTGCGCGCCGGCGGCTTCGCCACGGACACCCGCGTGAACATCCGATGGGTGGCCAGCGACAACTGCGCCAGCCCCTCGGGTGCGGCCGCCGAGCTCGACGGCGCCGACGGCGTCCTCATCCCGGGCGGCTTCGGCGTGCGCGGCATCGAGGGCAAGCTCGGCGCGATCCGCTACGCCCGTGAGAAGGGCGTGCCGCTGCTCGGCATCTGCCTGGGCCTCCAGGGCATGGTCATCGAGTACGCGCGCAACGTGCTCGGCCTGGAGGGCGCCAACAGCCTCGAGTTCGACGACAAGGCCGTCGACCCGGTGATCGCGACCATGGCCGACCAGGAGGACGTCGTCGCGGGCGACCGCGACATGGGCGGCACCATGCGTCTGGGCCTGTACCCGGCGGACCTGGGCGAGGGCACCCTGGCCCGCGACCTGTACGACGGGGCCGACCAGGTCACCGAGCGCCACCGCCACCGGTACGAGGTCAACAACGCCTACCGGCCCAAGCTGGAGGAGGCGGGTCTGGTGTTCTCCGGCCTCTCCCCGGATGGCAAGCTGGTGGAGTACGTGGAACTGCCCCGGGACGCGCACCCGTTCTTCATCGCGACGCAGGCGCACCCGGAGCTGCGCTCCCGCCCGACCAACGCGAACCCGCTCTTCCGCGGCCTGATCTCCGCCTCGCTGGAGCACAAGGTCTCCTAGCGGCGACGACCAGGTGGGTGGGGCCCGAGCCTGAGAGGGGCCGCATGGCCAACCACACCCGCCCGGTCGAGGACGAGACGACGGGGGCGTTCGCGAAGGTCGCGGACGCCCCCGAGTCGTGGCCGGTGGAGCGGTCCGAGGAGCGGTACCGGGGCGCCAAGTGCTCGATGCGCACGGACTGGGTGGAGATGCCCGGAGCCAACGGCCAGGGCCGGGCCGTCGCGGCCCGCGACTACATGGTCCACCCGGGTGCCTCCGCGATCCTGGCCCTCGACTCCCGTGGCCGGGTACTGCTGCAACGCCAGTACCGGCACCCCACCCAGCACACGCTCTGGGAGCTGCCCGCCGGTCTGATCGACGGTGACGGCGAGGGGCCGCTGGCCACCGCCCGCCGTGAACTGGTGGAGGAGGCCTCGCTGCGCGCCGCCTCATGGCACAGACTTCCGGACTTCTACCCGAGCACGGGTTTCTCCAACGAGCGCATCCACGTCTTCCTCGCCCGTGACCTCACCGAGGTACCGGAGGAGGAGATCGACTTCGTGCGCGAACACGAGGAGACCGACCTGGCCAGCGAGTGGCTCCCGCTGGCGGAGGCCGTGCGCGCGGTCATGGAGGGGCGGCTGCACAACGGGGCGACGGTCATCGGCGTGCTCGCCGCGCACGCGGCTTCGCAGGACGGGTTCGCCTCCCTGCCCGTGGCCTCGGACGACTGAACCGCACGTGGGAACCGAAGCAGCGGAGAACGGGCCGGGGCGGACCGAACTCGACGAGGGCCCCCTGGGCCGGGTCCGGTCCGCGTTCCTCGACCACCTGAGCGCCGAGCGGGCGCTGGCCGACAACACCCTGCTGGCCTACCGACGTGACCTGTGGCGTTACGTCGAGTACCTGGACGCCCAAGGGGTCACCGACCTCGCCGGGGCTTCCACCGGGCACGTGGGAGCGTTCCTGGGGGCGCTGCGCGACGGCGATGACGTCCACGCGCCGCTGAGTGCCTCCTCCGCCGGGCGCACCCTGGCCGCGGTGCGGGGGCTGCACCGGTTCGCGGTGCGAGAGGGGTGGGCGGCCAACGACCCCGCCGCCGAGGTGACTCCGCCGTCCCCGCCCATGCGCCTGCCCAAGGCCGTGCCCCTGGACCAGGTGGAGCGGCTGCTGGAATCGGCCGGGCCGGTGGCGGCGCCGGCCTCGGACGCACGCGTCGACCTGCTCGCCCAGCGCGACCGCGCGCTGCTGGAGGTGCTGTACGGCACGGGGGCGCGGGTGTCGGAGGCGGTGGGCCTGGACGTGGACGACGTCGCGGACGCGGTGGACGCGGGCGGGCCGGTCGGCCTGGTGCGTTTCAGGGGCAAGGGCGGCAAGGAGAGGCTCGTACCGTTGGGCTCCTACGCCCGTCGCGCCTTGGCCGGTTACCTCACCCTGGTGCGGCCGGTACTGGCCGCGTCGGGGCGGGGCGGCCCGGCGCTGTTCCTCAACACCCGGGGCGGACGCCTGACCCGGCAGGGCGGGTGGGTGCTGCTGTCGGCCGTGGCGGAACGAGCCGGGGTGGAGGGAGTCTCGCCGCACACCCTGAGGCACTCCTTCGCCACCCATCTGATCGACGGTGGCGCGGACATCCGTGTCGTCCAGGAGTTGCTGGGGCACAGTTCGGTCACCACCACGCAGGTCTACACGCTGGTGACCGTGGAGCGGCTGCGCGAGGTGTACGCGTCGAGTCACCCCAGGGCGCGGCGCGGGGCGGATCCGGGTGGCCCGCCGTGAGGGCTGGGACCGCCGCGGAGGGGGCGGAACCGCGTTCGGGACGAGTCCGACGTGCGTCGTGTGTACCCTTCTCCTACGAGAGAAATGGGTACGACCGTGCGGTTCCTCCCGGTTGCAGAGGGTGGGGAATCCTCGTCGGATCATGTTGAAGTGCGCCGTGTCGTCGTTCTAGAGTCGCCGCACAGAGGTACGTTGCTGTCGACATATTGAGTTTCCGACGGCGGCCAGTCGTGGGAGACGTCAAGAGTCCCATCGGGCCGTGGCCGGTCCGTAGGGGAGGTCAAGGGTTGTGAACTGGTCGGACAACGACGAGGCGGCGAACACCGCACCCGTCGGCAAGGAGGGCTTCGCCGACCCGGTGAGCAACCCGTGGGGGACGACACGCAACACGGGGGCGGATCTGCACACCAAGAGACCCGTGCGTACATATCCGGAGCCTGCGCCGCTTGACGAACACGGTCCGGCACGGATTGTAGCACTCTGTAACCAGAAGGGTGGGGTCGGTAAGACCACCACCACCATCAACCTCGGTGCAGCCATCGCGGAGTACGGCAGACGGGTACTGCTGGTCGACTTCGACCCGCAGGGCGCGCTGTCGGTGGGCCTGGGGCGGCTGGACCCGCGCGAGCTGGACCTGACCGTCTACAACCTGCTCATGCAGCGCGACGTGACGGTCGAGGACGTCCTGCTCAAGACTGACGTCGACGGCCTGGACCTCATTCCGAGCAACATCGACCTGTCGGCCGCAGAGGTGCAGCTGGTCGGCGAGGTGGCCCGTGAGCAGATGCTGGGGCGCGCGCTGCGCCCGGTCATCAACGACTACGACGTCATCCTCATCGACTGCCAGCCTTCGCTGGGCCTGCTGACCGTCAACGCGCTGACCGCGGCGGACGGGGTCATCGTGCCGCTGGAGTGCGAGTTCTTCGCGCTGCGCGGTGTCGCTCTGCTGATGGACACCATCCAGAAGGTGCAGGAGCGCCTGAACGAGGACCTCGTCATCGACGGTTTCCTCGGCACTATGTACGACCCGCGCACCCTGCACGCCCGCGAGGTGCTGTCCACGATCGTGGACGGCTTCGGCGACAAGGTGTACGGCACGGTGATCAACCGAACCGTGCGCTTCCCGGACGCCACCGTGGCCGGCGAACCCATCACGAGGTTCGACTCGTCCTCGGCCGGGGCCAACGCCTACCGGTCGCTGGCCAAGGAGGTGCTGGCGAGGTGGCCTCTCAGCGGTCACGACGTGTGACGCTACCCGGGGCGGACGAGCTGTTCTTCCGCCCCTCCGGTCCCGAAGAGGAACCGGTCGAGACCGAACGCCAGTACCAGGTACCGGAACAGGATCGACAGAGCACCACCGAGGCCTCGTCGGAGCGGCCCGCGCGCAAGTCGAACGGCAGGGGGCGGAGCAAGGTACGCCGCGCTCCGAAGCCGAGCGGGCGCCAACGCCACGACGAGAAGATCACCGTCTACGTCTCCGGGGCCGAGCTGCTGGCCCTGGAACAGACCCGGCTCTCGCTGCGCGCGGAGCACGGGTTGTCGGCCGACCGCGGCCGCCTCGTTCGCGAGGCCGTCGCCATGTTGCTCGCCGACTTCGAGGAGCACGGCTCCAGCAGCATGCTGGTGCGCCGGCTGACCGAGGACTGACGTCCCCGGGCCGACCGCTGGGGGAGCGGACGGCGACCGGGAACACGGGAGTGAGGGTGTCACCGGCTGGTCCCAGCCGGTGACACCCTTGTGTCATGAGCGAGAAGACGTGGACCCTTCATGGTGACTGACCAGAAGGGCGCACCGCCGGGGGCGGACGGCGCCGACGAGGTCGACGAGAACGCCTTCCAGGTGCACCTGGACAACTTCGAGGGCCCCTTCGACCTGCTCCTCGGGCTGATCTCCAAGCACAAGCTGGACATCACCGAGGTGTCGCTGTCGAAGGTCACCGACGAGTTCATCGCGCACATCCGCAGATTCGGCGACGACTGGGACCTGGACCAGGCCAGCAACTTCCTGCTGGTCGCGGCCACCCTGCTCGATCTCAAGGCCGCCCGCCTGCTGCCGCGCGGTGACGTGGAGGACGAGGCGGACCTGGCGCTGCTGGAGGCGCGCGACCTGTTGTTCGCCCGGCTGCTCCAGTACCGCGCCTACAAGGAGGTCGCCTCCTTCATGCGCGAGCGCCTGGCCACGCAGGGCCGCAGGTACGCGCGGGCGGTTCCGTTGGAGGAGCGGTTCGCGGGAATGCGGCCGGACGTGCTGTTCAGGCTCGGCCCCGAGGAGTTCGCGGCGCTGGCCGGCCTGGTGTTCACCCCGAGGGAACCGCCGAGCGTCTCGGTCACCCACATCCACCTCACCAAGACCTCCGTCAAGGAGCAGGGCGAGCTGATGGTGGCCGAACTCCGGGAGCACGGGCAGCTGACGTTCGCCCAGCTGACGGCCGAGTGCGACGGTACCTTCGAGGTCGTCGCCCGCTTCCTGGCCCTGTTGGAGCTCTACCGCGCCGCGAACGTGGGCTTCGACCAGCCCGTTCCGCTGGAGCAGCTGACCGTCACCTGGACCGGCGGCGACGAGGACGTCGAGCTGGAGTCCGACTACGACGAGGCGGAACCGACCGCCGAGACGACACCGGGGGAGCAGTGATGACCGCAGAGCACACCGCCGGGGCCGAGGAGCTCTCCACGCCCCCGGCCCTGCGCCGCGACCTGGAGGCCGTGCTGATGGTGGTCGACCAGCCGGTGTCCGAGTACGACCTGGCCCGCGCCATGGACGTGCCGCTTGAGCTGGTGACCCGTACCCTGGAGGAACTCTCCCGGGAATACACCGAACAGGGCCGTGGTTTCGACCTACGGGCGGTGGCCGACGGGTGGCGTGTTTACACGCGCCCGGAGTGCGCCGACATCGTCGAGCACTTCCTCAGGGAGGGGCAGGAGGTGCGGCTCACACAGGCCGCGCTGGAGACGATGGCCGTCGTCGCCTACCGCCAGCCGGTCTCACGTGGCAGGGTCTCCGCCGTTCGCGGGGTCAACTGCGACGGGGTTATGCGTACCCTCGTACTGAGGGGCCTGATCGAAGAGGCCGGACACGATCCCGAGTCCGGTGCGCTGCTGTATCGGACCACTTCCTATTTCCTGGAACGGCTGGGCCTGCGTGGCCTGGACGAACTGCCTGATCTGGCGCCGTTCCTCCCCGACGACATCGAAGGTCTTGACGACACCGGTGAGCACACCTAACAGAGAACGTTCCCGTGGTGAGCGGGACGGACACGCCCCGCGCGGTGAGCGCGGCGACTATGACAACCGCGGCGGCCGAGGCCCCCGCGACGACCGAGGCGGGAACGACCGCAGCGGTGGCGGACGCTACGACCGGGACGACCGTCCCCGCCGTGACGACCGTGACCGTGGTGGTCAGCAGGGCCGGGACGACCGGCGTGGCGGCTACCAGGGTCGCGATGACCGTGGGGGTCGCTCCTACGACCGTCGTGACGACGACCGTGGCCGTGGCGGGTACCAGAACCGCGATGACCGAGGCCGCGACGACAGCCGTGGTGGTCAGCAGGGCCGCGATGACCGGCGTGGCGGCTACCAGGGTCGCGATGACCGTGGGGGTCGCTCCTACGACCGTCGTGACGACAACCGTGGTGGTCGCTTCGACCGTGACGACCGTGGCCGTGGCGGGTACCAGAGCCGTGACGACCGTGGTGGCCGTCCGCAGGGCCGTGACGACCGTGGCCGTGGCGGGTACCAGAGCCGTGACGACCGTGGCCGTGGCGGGTACCAGAGCCGCGACGACCGTGGTGGCCGTCCGCAGGGCCGTGACGACCGTGGCCGTGGCGGCTACCAGAACCGTGACGACCGCGGTGGCCGTCCGCAGGGCCGTGACGACCGCCCCCGCCGCGACGACCGGAGCCGGGACGACCGCCGTGGCGGTGGCCGGTTCGAGCGCGACGACCGCCGTCCGCAGGGCCGGGACGACCGTGGTGGTCGTTCCTTCGAACGTCGTGACGACAACCGTGGTGGTCGCTTCGACCGTGACGACCGCCGCCCGCAGGGCCGCGACCAGCGGCGCGACGACCGTGGTGGTCGTTCCTTCGAGCGTCGTGACGACAACCGTGGCGGCCGTCCGCAGGGCCGCGACGACCGTCCCCGCCGTGACGACAAGCGTGGTGGCGGCTATCAGGGCCGTGACGACAACCGTGGCGGTCACCGCGACGAGCGTCCCCGCCGTGACGCCCAGGGGCGTCGCCTCCCGGGCCGTGACGACAAGCGCGGTGGTGGCTACCAGCGCCGTGACGACAACCGTGGCGGGCGTCCGCAGGTTCGGGACGACCGTCCCAGCCGTGACCCCGACCAGCGTCCGGCCCGTCGCGACCACGCGCCCGTCAGCGACGGCAAGAGCGAGAACCAGCTCTCCAAGGCGGCGCGTGAGCGGCTCAGCGCCCTGCGCGCGGACTACAACCCGCGTGACGAGGACCGCCACGAGGGCGACTCCCGTGACACCTACACGGACGTCCCCAACGGCATCCGGCTCCAGAAGGCGCTGGCCGCGGCCGGTGTCGCCAGCCGTCGGGCCAGCGAGGAGATGATCGCGGCCGGTCGGGTCAGTGTCGACGGTCAGATCGTCAAGCGCTTCGGTGCCCGGGTCGACCCCGAGGCCTCCGAGATCCGTGTCGACGACATGCGCGTGGTCACCGCCCCGGACAAGCTGTACTTCGCGCTGAACAAGCCGCGCGGCGTGGTCAGCACCATGTGGGACCCGGAGGGTCGCCCGACCCTGGCCGACTACGCCGGTCAGACCGCCGAGCGCATCTTCCACGTGGGTCGGCTGGACACCGAGACCGAGGGTCTCATCCTGCTGACCAACGACGGTGACCTGGCCAACCGCCTCACGCACCCGCGCTACAAGGTCGTCAAGACCTACCTCGCGAAGGTGCCCGGCCCGGTGCCGCACCGCGTGGTGCGCGAGATCCAGAAGGGCGTGGAGCTGGAGGACGGGCCGGTCCAGGTCGACTCCTTCCGCGTGGTCGACAACGACGACGCCCAGGCCATGGTGGAGATCCGTCTGCACGAGGGACGCAAGCACATCGTGCGTCGCCTCATGGAGGCGGTGGGTCACCCGGTCGCGGACCTGGCCCGCACCCAGGTCGGTCCGATCGACCTCAACACCCTGCGTCTGGGCACCATGCGTGCGCTCAGCTCGCGTGAGGTCGGCGAACTCTACAAGGCCGCGGGTCTCTGACCCGGAGGTCTGTCGATACAGTTGACGGCGGTCGCGCCCCACTCTCGGGGGGCGGCCGCCGTCTCCTGTGTCCCCCAAGGCGACGGCACCACCGACGAGGACGAAAGCGGGATCGAACGTGGCGGTACGGGCCATTCGCGGTGCGGTGCAGGTCGACGCGGACGAACGCGAGCAGGTACTGGAGGCCACCACCGAACTGGTCTCCGAGGTGATGCGGCGCAACGGGCTCACCACCGACGACGTGATCAGTGTGTTGTTCACTGCCACCACTGACCTGAACAGCGAGTTCCCCGCGCTGGCGGCGCGCGGTGTGGGCTTCACCGACGTTCCTCTGATGTGCGCGTCCGAGATCGACGTCCCCGGCGCCCTGCCGCGCGTGGTGCGGCTGATGGCCCACGTGGAGACCGACCTCCCGCGCTCCGAGGTCCAGCACGTCTACCTGCGCGGTGCCCAGGCCCTGCGCCTGGACATCGCCCAGTAGCAGACCCGGCGCCGCCGCCCCTCCCGACCGGGGACTCCACCGGAACCGCGGGCGGGAGGCCTGGTCAGGAGGTCGTACCCTTGGACCGTGCCCGCGACAGGCGTGGGCACGGTGAAGCGGGGGAGTGCTGTGGGCGAGGAAGCGGCCGGGACGCGCCGGACGGAGCCGCGTCGGGTCACCGTGGTCGGGACCGGTCTGATCGGTACGTCGATCGCCCTGGCTCTGCGTGCGCGCGACGTCGACGTCACCCTCAGCGACCCGGACCCCGCCTCCCTGAACCTGGCCTGCGACCTCGGAGCGGGGCGTCCGCTGGAGGAGGCCGGGCACGGCGCCCCCGTGGACCTCGCCGTGATCGCCGCCCCGCCCGCCGTCGTCCCGGCGGTGCTGCGCGACGCCCAGCAGCGGAAGCTGGCCCAGGTGTACACCGACGTGGCCAGTGTGAAGACGAGTGTGCT
Source organism: Nocardiopsis sp. B62 (assembly GCF_018070675.1). Classification (NCBI taxonomy): domain Bacteria; kingdom Bacillati; phylum Actinomycetota; class Actinomycetes; order Streptosporangiales; family Nocardiopsidaceae; genus Nocardiopsis; species Nocardiopsis sp. B62. Next base: position 56,373 of record NZ_JAGPXK010000014.1, read on the forward strand.
CGAGGGTGCGGAGCGGCTCGGCTGCGACATGGCGACCTTCGTGCCCGGACACCCCATGGGCGGCAGGGAGAAGCACGGTCCGGGCGCCGCCCGCGCCGACCTGTTCCTCGGCCGCTCCTGGGCGCTGTGCCCCACTCCGGAGGCCGACCAGGCGTCCGTCGAGGCGGTGGCCGGCCTGGCCCGCGCGTGCGGCGCGGACCCGCTGGTGCTGGACGCCCGGGCGCACGACCGCGCGGTGGCGCTGGTCTCGCACGCCCCGCACGTGGCCTCCTCCGCGGTGGCCGCCCGGCTGCTGTCCGGAGACGACGACGCGCTGACCCTGGCGGGCCAGGGGGTGCGCGACGTCACCCGGATCGCCGGGGGCGATCCGGCCATGTGGGAGGAGATCCTCACCCACAACGCGGGTCCGGTGGCCGAGGTGCTGCGCGGGGTGGCCGCGGACCTGGCCGTCACCGCCGACGCCCTGCGCTCCTGGAGCCAGGCCGGGCCCGGGACCCCGCTTCGGGACGACCTGGAGCCCGTCCGCGACCTGCTGGCGCGCGGGCGTTCGGGGCAGGCGCGCATCCCCGGCAAGCACGGGTCGGTCCGGCGCCCCGAGTACACCGTGATCCCCGTGGTCATCCCGGACGAGCCCGGAGCCCTGGGGCGCCTGTTCGCGGCGGCCGCCACTGCTGGAGTCAACATCGAGGACGTGCGGATCGAGCACAGCCCCGGCCTGCCGCTGGGTGTGGCCGAGCTGTACCTGCTCCCTGAGGCGGTCGACACCCTCGCCGCCGCGCTTTCCGCCGACGGCTGGTCGGTGCACCCGGGCCTGTGAATCCACGGCCGGTGCCCGTGGTGCCGGGCGTCTCGGCGCGAAGGTAGGCTGAGGCGTCGGCGACACCAGACGCCGACGCAGGCACAGTGATCTCGGGAGTCAGCAGCAGTGAGCGCGCAGGACAAGGGCATCGTCATCGCCATCGACGGTCCCTCCGGGTCGGGCAAGTCCAGCACGGCCAGGGGTGTCGCCAGGGCGCGGGAGCTGCGCTACCTCGACACCGGGGCCATGTACCGGGCCCTGACCTGGTGGATGCTGGACAACGGCGTGGACGTCGACGACGCCGCCGCGGTGGCCGCCAACGTCGGCCGCCCCGTGATCTCGATGGGCACCGACCCGTCCGCTCCGTCCGTGACGGTGGACGGCCGCGACGTGGCCGCCGAGATCCGCGGCAAGGAGGTCACCACCAGCGTCAGCGCCGTCTCGGCCGTGCCCGAGGCCCGTGAGCTGCTGGTGCGGACCCAGCGCGAGGTCATCGAGACCGCTCGTGAGCAGGGTGCGGGTATCGTGGTGGAGGGCCGTGACATCACGACGGTCGTCGCCCCCGAGGCCCCCGTCAAGCTGTTCCTGACCGCCAGCTCCGAGGCGCGCGCGCAGCGTCGCAGCAAGGAGGTCCGGACCGTCGACGTCGCGGCCACCCAGGCCGACCTGGCCCGTCGGGACAAGCTCGACTCCAGCCGGGCCCACTCGCCGCTGACGCAGACCGCCGACGCCACCGAGCTCGACACCACCGGCCTCACCCTCGACGAGGTCATCGCCCTGGTCGTCAAGCTGGCCGACGAGGCCCGCGACAGCTAGCGCGCGACCCGCCGGAGACGGTGGGAGGCCGGGGAGAGACCGGCCACACCACCCCCGCCAGGGGGAACACACGAACATCCACGGGGGTTGCCCTCCGTGGCAGGACACGGGCGCCCTCGGTGGCGCCCGTGGTGATTCACGTGGCGATCGCGCTGAATCCTTCGACATCCTCGCGGCACGCATCCTGGGCGCGTGAGGACCTGTAACCGGGAGTGAGTACATGATTGAGTTCGACGTGTCCGACGTGGGCGAGGCGCCCGAGGGCGAGGAGACGGCGCTGCCCGTCGTCGCCGTGGTCGGCCGCCCCAACGTCGGTAAGTCCAGCCTGGTGAACCGGATCATCGGCCGTCGTGAGGCCGTGGTCGAGGACGTCCCGGGCGTGACCCGTGACCGGGTGGCCTACGACGCCGAGTGGCAGAGCCACCGCTTCACGCTGGTGGACACCGGAGGCTGGGAGACCAGCGTCAGCGGGCTGGCCGCGATGGTCGCCCGCCAGGCCGAGTACGCCGCGCAGACCGCCGACGTCATCCTGTTCGTGGTCGACGCGACCGTGGGAATCACCGACGCCGACGCCGCGGTCACCCGCGTCCTGCGCGCCACGAAGAAGCCCGTGGTGCTGGCCGCCAACAAGGTGGACGGCGGGCAGCAGGAGGCCGACGCCCTCGACCTGTGGAACCTGGGTGTGGGACAGCCGTTCCCGATCAGCGCCCTGCACGGTCGCGGTACCGGTGACATGCTGGACGCCATCGTGGAGGCCTTCCCCGAGACCCCCGTGGGTGAGGCCGAGGACGAGGAGGACGGCCCGTCCCGCATCGCCCTGCTGGGTCGCCCGAACGTGGGCAAGTCCAGCCTGCTCAACCGGCTCGCCGGTGAGGACCGCGTGGTCGTGGACTCGGTCGCGGGTACCACCCGTGACGCGGTCGACGAGCTGATCGAGCTGGGCGGCCAGACCTGGAAGTTCATCGACACCGCCGGTATCCGCCGTCGGTTCCGCGCGCTCCAGGGCGCCGACTACTACGCGACGATGCGCACCGGCACCGCTCTGGAGCGGGCCGAGGTGGCCGTGGTGCTGATGGACGTCAGCGAGCCGCTGGCCGAGCAGGACATCCGGGTCGTGGAGCAGGTCGTGGAGGCCGGGCGCGGTCTGGTGCTGGCCTTCAACAAGTGGGACGTCCTCGACGAGGAGCGCCGCATCTACCTGGAGAAGGAGATCGACCGCCAGCTGGCGCGGGTCTCCTGGGCTCCCCGGGTGAACATCTCCGCCATGACCGGCCGCCACATGGAGCGCCTGGTCCCGGCGATCGAGACCAGCCTGGCCGGATGGAACCAGCGCATCTCCACGGGCCAGCTCAACAACTGGCTCAAGGAGCTGGTGGCGGCCACCCCGCCGCCGGTGCGTGGCGGCAAGCAGCCCAAGATCCTGTTCGCGACGCAGGCCGGTGCGCGTCCGCCGCACTTCATCCTGTTCACGACCGGGTTCCTTGAGGAGAACTACCGCCGGTTCATCGAGCGTCGTCTGCGCGAGGACTTCGGTTTCGAGGGGACCCCGGTGCACATCAGCATGCGTATCCGGGAGAAGAAGAACGCCACCCCGGGCCGCGCCTCCAAGGGCAGTGTGCGTCCGGACCGCAAGCCGCGTGGCGGCGGCCGCCGCTAGCGGCGGGTTCGAGGCATGAGTAGGGGGCGTCCCGGTGGGGCGCCCCCTTCGTCGTGCCCGGTCTCCGGTCAGGTGTCCGTGGGCAGGCGGCGAACGTTGCTGCCCCGGATGCCCCTGCCGAACTCGCCGCTCTTCCTCGGGTAGGGCAGTCTCGTGGAGGTGCCTGGAGCGCGCTCCGGGACGGGGATGACCGGGGCTCCGGGCAGCGGTCGCCCGGCGCTCTCCCTCATCCGCCAGACCACGACGAGTCCGATCACGCTCGCGGCCATCACCAGCCAGGCGGGGGAGTACGGGTTCCCGGTGGCCTGCACCAACGACTCCGAGATCAGTGGGGTGGTGCCGCCGAACAGCGCCACCGAGATGTTGAAGCTGATGGCCAGGGCACCGTAGCGGACCTTGGTCGGGAAGAAGGCCGGGAGCGAGGCGGGGCCCGCGCCGGAGAAGTGCACCAGGGTGAAGGCCAGGACCAGCACGCCCAGGGCCGCCGCCCACGCCGTGCCCTGTTGCAGCAGCCAGAAGGCGGGCAGGGACAACAGGATGCCGAAGAAGCAGCCGGACATCAGGACGGGCCTGCGCCCCACCCGGTCGCTCATGAAGCCGAACAGCGTGACGGTGGCCAGCATGAAGATCATGGCGCCCAGGGTCACCACCAGGGCCAGGGTGGAGCTGTATCCCAGCACCGCCTCCAGGTAGGTGGGCATGTAGGCGGTCACCATGTAGTTGTTGACGTTGAAGACCATGACCAGGCCGATGCACAGGACGATGGCGTGCCACTGGCCGACGATCGTCTCCTTGAGCTGGCCCTTGCGGCGCTCACCCTGCTCGTCCTTGGCGAAACCGTCGGTGTTCTGGTTGTAGACCGGGGTCTCCTCCAGCTTCACCCGCAGGTAGAGACCGATGGCGCCCAGAGGCAGGGCCAAGAGGAACGGGATGCGCCAGCCCCAGTCCTGCATGGTGTCGGAGCCCAGGAGCAGGGTCATCACCGTGACGATGGAGGCGCCGCCGATGTAACCGCTGACCGTGCCGAACTCCAGCCACGAGGAGAGGAACCCCCGTCGCTTGTCCGGGGCGTACTCGGCGATGAACGTGGTGGCGCCGCCGTATTCGCCGCCCGTGGAGAAGCCCTGGAGCATGCGGGCGAGCAGCAACAGGATCGGCGCGACGATACCGATGGTCGCGGCCGAGGGGATGAGCCCGATCGAGAAGGTGCTGACCGCCATGAGCAGCATGGTGGCGGCCAGGACGCGTTTGCGGCCGATCCGGTCGCCGAGGGGGCCGAAGAACATGCCGCCGAGCGGACGGACCAGGAAGGCCGCCGCGAACGTCGTGAACGTGGCGATGAGCTGCACACCGGCCGACTGCGACGGGTAGAAGACCAGACCGATCGTCACGGCGAGGTAGCTGTAGACACCGAAGTCGTACCACTCGGTCGCGTTGCCGATCGCCGCCGCGACCACGGCCTTGCGCGTGGTCCTGTGCTCCGTCTTCAGGGTCTGCCGGCCCGGTTGTTCGCTCACTTCTCCCCCTCGGTGAAATCACCTGAAGTACACAGACAAACACTTTGGGTGGTGGAAGCGTGGGAGGTGTACGTGTCAGTGGCGGTAGCGTTGGCCTCATGCGTAAAGTGCTGGTCAGCGCGTGCCTGATGGGGCGCAGGGTCCGTTATGACGGTCGGGCCAAACCGGTGGGGGACGACACCGTCACCCGCTGGCGGGAGGAGGGCCGCCTGGTGGTGCACTGCCCGGAGATCGCCGGGGGACTGCCGGTGCCCAGACCGCCCGCCGAGATCGAGCCCGGCGCGGACGCCGCCGACGTGCTCGCCGGTCGGGCCCGTATCCGCACCCCCGAGGGGGTGGACGTCACCGACCACTTCGTCTCCGGAGCGAGGGCGGCGCTGGCCACCGCGCGGGCGCACGGCGTGGCGGTGGCTCTGCTCAAGGAGTCCAGCCCCTCGTGTGGCACACGCGAGGTGTACGACGGAGCCTTCGAGGGACGCAAGGTGACCGGTGAGGGTGTGACCGCGCACCTGCTCCGCGAGAACGGGGTGGCCGTGTTCAACGAGAACGAGGTGTCCCGGGCGGCCGACCGGCTGCTGGCTCTGGAAGCGGGCTGAGGGGGCGCCGGTGCGAGCGACGCCCCCTTGGTCAGTCCTTGACGACCTCGTAGCGAAGACAGGCGAAGGCTCCCACGAGCTTGGCCTCCAGGGGCCGCAGCCGCACCCGTCCGTCGAGCAGGGGCGCGCCCCCGCCCAGACTCACCGGCGCCACCGACACCGACACCTCGTCCAGCAGCCCCAGCCTGGCCAGGTCCGCGGCGATCCGTCCGCCGCCGACCACCCAGATATCACGGCCGTCCGCGGCCCGCGCCATCTCGGCGTGCAGGTCCCGTAGCTCCTGGTCGGTGTCGGCGCTGGTGAAGCGGAGGTCGCCCTCGAGCCGGGGCAGCTCCCGGTGGGTGAGCACCCAGGTGGGCGCCTCGTACGGCCAGGGCTTGTCACCCTCGTACTTGTGGATCCACTCGTAGGTGGTCGCCCCCATGACGATCGCCCCGGCGTTCCTGATGAACTCGGCGGTCTCGTCGATCGCCTCGCTGCCCTCCTCTCCCTCCTGCGCTCCCTCCACGGCGAACAGCCAGCCCAGAGAGTTGTCCTGGTCGGCGATGAACCCGTCCAGACTGGTGGCGGTCTCGTACACGGTCCTCATACTGTGTCTCCCCGTTTCCTCGGTGCTTCGTAGCGTTCCGGCAACCACTCCAGGGGGTCGCCCTGGTCGACCTCCACCCCCGCCTCCCGCAGCATGTGGCGGACGTTCTGCCTGCGGTGAGCGGAGTAGGTGAGCACGTGTGCCACCACCCCGCCGAGCAGGAAGCTCTCCGGCGGGTCGCACAGGGCGTCGATGAGCCGGTCTCCCCAGGCGTCCCGACGTCCGATGTCCGTGACCACGGCGATCCAGCGCGCCCCCGCCCTCTCATGCCTGATCCGCAGCGACTCCGGGTCGTCGGCCCCGCGCCCGGGTGTGTCCGCGCCCTCGATGGAGGCGAGCCACGACTCCTTGGTGCCCACCAGGTGGTCCAGGGTCGCGGCGATGGAACCCTCGGGTCCGTCCCAGGACAGGACGGTCCGCTCCTCCCGTACCCTGCGGTACTCCTCCTCGGGCAGTGCGGCGGCGAGCCGGATGAGGTGCGCGGTGTCGTCCACGTCGTGGTGGGTCTGGAGCGCGGTCACGTCCATGCTGGGGCGTCCCCTCTGGTACTCCTCGACCCACAGGTGGATCGGTGGGTGGAAGTGGACGCCGTTCGGTGCGGGAAGCCACCGGCCGCTGCCCGCCGTGGTGGCGCTCGGCGGGTGTCCGAAGGCCCGGGCGAAGGCCCGTGTGAAGCCCTCCACGGAGGCGTACCCGGCCTCGAAGGCCGCGTCGGTGACGCTGCTGCCCTGTCCGATCCGCCAGGCGGCCCGTTCCAGCAGGACCCTCCGACGCAGTGCCACCGGTGACTCCCCGGTGTCCCGGGACAGCTGACGGCTGAAGTGGAACGGGGAGGCGTGCGCCTGCCCGGCCATCTCGCTCAGTCGGGCGTTGTCCTCGTCCAGAACCGCGTCGAGCAGCTCCCGCAGACGGTCCCGCCCGGAGGGGGATTCGGTGGTGGGTTCGGTCATGTGACCAGTATGTTCCGGGGGCCCTCGCCCGCGCTTGACCGTTCTTGCGCAGTGTCGGCGGCCTCGTGCCCGACCCGGGCCGCCCGGCGCGCGGCCGGCACCATCGCGGCCAGAGCGAGCAGGGCGAGGCCGACACCGACCCACAGCGGCGCCCGTAGACCGAACTCCTCCACACCCAGGCCGCCGACCCACGAACCGAGCACCACGCCCAGGGTGATGAACGAGGAGTGCACGGTGTTGACCAGTGGGCCGGTGTCGCCCACACGCTGGACCCGGGTGATCATCGCCGGGTTCAGGGTGATGCCCACCAGCCCGACACCCGCCATCGCCGTCAGCGCGACCCCTGGAAGGTGGGCGTACAAAGCGAAGACGACGAGGAAGACAGTGTTCAGTGCCAGGCCCGTGACGATGACGGTGATGGTGTGTGACTGTGCCAAGCGACTGACGACCATGGTGCCGACCACGGTCGCCCCGCCGTAGACGAGCAGCAGCAGCGGCACGATGCCCCGGGGGAAGCCGCTGACCTCGGTGAGAACGGGTGTGAAGTAGGAGAACGCCGCGAAGGTGGCACCGATGATCAGGGTCGAGGTACCCATGACGCGCCACAGCTGTGGCCTGCGGAACGCCTCCTTGGAACTGTCTGCGGAACCGGGCCGATCCATGCGGGGCAGGGCCAGCAGGGTGGCGATCGCGACGACCACGGTCAGCGCGCCGACGAAGACGAACGCGGAGCGCCAGCCGAACTGGACGCCGATGAGCGCGGACAGCGGCAGACCCAACAACGTGCCCACCATGAGGCCCTGGAGCGCCAGTCCGGTCGCACGGCCGCGCAGGTGCGCTGGCGTGACCTGGGCGACGGCGGAGAGGGCCACCCCGAAGAAGGCTCCGGCAGCGGCACCGGTGATCAGCCGAGCGAGCACCATGAGCCCGTATCCGGGAGCCAGCGCGGCCAGGGTGTTGCCCGCGAAGAACACCACGAACAGGGCCAGGAGCGCGTGGTGGGTGCGCAGTCGCAGGACGGCCAGGGTGAGGATGGGCCCACCGATCGCCATGGCCAGGGCGAACGCGGTGATCAGGTAGCCGATCCTGGGTATGGTGGTTCCCAGGTCCTCCGCCATCTGCGGCATGAGCCCACCGACGAGGAGTTCGCTGGTGACCATGGCGAAGATACCGAGTGCCATGAGGGGGACTGACTTGGGCATCCTGCCTCGCTTTTTTGTATTGATCGATCCAAAAAGAGGCCGCGGCGGAGGAGCGCGCCCACATGAGGGCTTCAGGCCTGAAGCGCCCTGAGTCCCACGCCTGCGATGCCCTCCAGCGGTTCGCGTCCGGCGCCCGACTGGGCGGCTACCCGCAGCCCGTAGATCAGGGAGGTCGTGTACCAGGCCAGTTCGCCGGGTTCGCGCTCACCGGTGACGGACCCGTCGAGCTGGCCGTCCATGATGGCCAGGCGTAGCGATGCCAGTCGCCTGTCCTGGTCGGCCTGGATCAGCCGGGCGATGTCCGGATTTCGGGAGGCCGCCGCTGTGATGGTGTTGACGGTGAAGCACCCCGAGCCGTGGCCCGTGCGCTGGTTGTCCAGCTCGTCGTCCACAATCGCCGACAACAGCGTCCGCAGGCGCTCCAGCCCGCTCGGCCCCTGGGTGTCGAGGACATCGCTCTGACGCGCGGTCATGGTGGTGGCGTAGTGCGAGAGCGCCCTCCTGAAGAGGTGCTCCTTGGAGTGGAAGGTGTTGTAGAGGCTGCTGCGCGTGAGTCCTGTGGCCTCACAGAGGTCCGCTGTGGAGGTCGCGTCGAACCCCCGGGTCCAGAACGCCCGGCAGGCGGCCCGGACCACGCGCTCCTCATCGAACTGACGTGGTCTTCCCATGGCAGTGACCGTACCACGTTATGGAACGAACAGACCAAAACGCGTCCGGGTCTCTGCCAGGCTCCGAACCTCGTCGCGAAGGTGCGCATCGTGGTGCGAACCCCCCGGGGCATGCGATAGAGTCTTCCCCGTTGGCGGCGCCGGTTACGGCGTCCGCTCAGCGGCCGGGACGTAGCGCAGTTTGGTAGCGCACTTGACTGGGGGTCAAGGGGTCGTGGGTTCAAATCCCGCCGTCCCGACAAACGAAGGGCGTTCACTCAGGTGGACGCCCTTTCGCGTGTCCGAGATCAGCCCGTATCAGGGCCACGCCGCATCGCGCAGTCCGCACGGGGGCCTGGTGGCACTGCTGGCCGTGCCCGAACATGACCACTCCGCCCCCCGGCCGGCGCCTGGGCGATCGCGCCGCACGCCTGGTCACCGAGACCTTCGCCCCCGGCGCCCTGGGGTCATCCTCCTGGCCGTGGGCTGGTACTCCACCCCCGCCCCTTCCGGGTTGGGCTGGGGGCTGCTGGCAGCCCTGTTCTGCGGCATCCTCATCTTCGGTGCGCGGCTGGGCTGGTGGGGCGACCACCACGGGGGCCGGAAGCAGCGCCTGGTCCCACGGGCCGTCATCATCGCCTGCGTCTGCGCCGGTAGCGCGACCCTGGTCCTCCTGGGGGCTCCACGGCCGGTGGTCGCGCTGGTCGTGGCGATGCTGGCCACCCTGTTCGTCACGTTGGCCGTCACCGTGGTCGCCCGGTGGAAGATCTCGGTGCACACGCCCGCGGTCGGGGGCGTGGTCGTGCTTGCGCTGCTCATCTATGGCGCGCACATGTTGGCCCTGGTGCCGCTGGCCGCGCTCGTGGCGTGGTCCCGGGTACGGCTGGGGAACCACACGGTCGCCCAGGTGATCGCGGGGGCCGCCCTGGGTGCGGGGTTGGCGGGCCTGCTCTTCCAGCTGTTCACCCAGCGCCCCTCCCGCTTGACAGCCCAGTTTTAGAGTAAATACTCTAATCGTGTGAACGACGCCGGCGCACCGCCCACCAAGCCAGTTCGAAAGACCGCGCGGGACAAGGTCCTCGTCGCCGCCCTGGACCTGTTCAACGAGCAGGGAACCGCAGCGGTCTCCACCAACCACATCGCCAAGCGAGCAGGCGTCAGCCCCGGCAACCTCTACTACTGGTTCGACGGCAAACCAGCGATCATCACCGCCCTGTTCGAGCAGTGGAGCGAAGCCTCGGCTCCCGTCGCCCCCGAGGACGGGACCCCCGAAGCGCTGCTCATCGCGTTGTACGCCACCCACGGGGCCAACGACGGCCACGCCTTCCGTTATCGAGGCCTGGCCCGCGAACTGCTGCCCCTCCTGCACACCGACGATCGCCTCGCGGAGCGCTACCAGCGCAACTACCGCGAACGGACCGCCCTGTTGGAGGGCATCGCCGCGCAGCTGGTCGAGGCGGGCCTGTTCCGACGCCCCGACCCTCCGGGATCGATCGGTGACCTGGTCATGGCGGCCTGGGTGCTGAACGAGTTCACGCCCCCCTTCCTGCAACAGGTCGAACGGGGCGGCGCCGCCCCCGACTCCGCGCGCGCCACGCGCGCTCTCCTGAACGGACTGCTCACCGAACGAGGACGCCGCGTCCTCGACTCGACCCACCCACACGAGAGACACCCGTGAACCCCCACAACAGCCCCTCGACCCCGTCCGAGCCGGACCCGACCGGAACGACACCCGACGATTCGAGTTCCTCCCAACCTTCGCGACGGAGCCTGAGCCGGAGGAGACTGCTGCGCTGGGCGGGCCTGGGCGCGGGCGGGGCGATCGTGGCCGGGAGCGGAGCTGTGGGGGTGCGCGCGGCCACGAACGGTGTTTGGGGTGCGGGCACGCGCGACTCCCATGAGCTGTGGCGTTCCTGGAAGGACGAGACCGGTGTGCGTGGTGTCGTCGCTGCTGGCGTACTCGCGGCCAGCCCCCACAACACCCAACCGTGGCTGTTCGACGTCCGTCCCTCGTCGATCGACGTGCTCTCGGAGCCGAGCCGCAGGATCCCGATCACCGACGCGAGCCTGCGCGAGCACTACTCCGGCCTTGGCTGCGCGGTCGAGAACATGGTCAGAGCGGCGGGCGCCCTCGGATTCTCCGCGACGGTGCGGGTGGTGCCGGAAGGCACGGACTCACCGGTCGTCGCGCGTCTCGAACTGGAGTCCGGCGCCGCTCAGGACGATCCGCTGTACGAGGCGATCGGTGGCCGCCACACCAACCGCGGCCCCTACCTGGACCGCGAAGTACCCGAGGCCGAGCTCTCGCGACTGGAGGAGCTCGCCGGTGCCCACGAAGGCGTCGGACTGCGGTGGCTCACCAGCCGAGCCGACCGCGACGAGATGTCCTCCCTGATCGTCGAGGCGACACAGGCGATCACCGACGACGAGGAGCAGTCCAGGGACTCGGCCTCCTGGTTCAGGACCCCGCGCTCCGATGTCGACCACCACCGCGACGGCATCACCCTTGACGCACAGGCGCTGGACCCGTTCACCCTGGCCATGGCGAAGATCCTCCCGGAGCAGTCCCGCCAGGCCGCGGACCGCTTCTGGGTCGACCGCACCAGATCCGAGCAGTGCCCCACGGCTGCCGCCTACGGGGTCATCACCGTCGGGGACGCCACCGCTCTCCAGGACCAGTTCAACGGTGGGCGCGCGCTCCAGGCTGTCCACCTGGCCGCGACCCACGCTGAGCTGGGACTGCACCCGATGAACCAGATCACCGAGCGCATCGACCGCGACCACGCCCTGGGGCAACCCGACCAGTTCGGCTCCCGTTACGCCGCGCTCCTGGGCGCGGAGGCGAACACCCTGTTGCTCGCGTTCCGCGTCGGATATCCCGAGCGGGCTGCCATGCCCAGTCCCCGACTGCGCCTGGACGACGTCCTCACCTGACACCCCGGCGCCGTCGCTGCCCTCTGCCCACGGCTCTGGCGCCGGGCGATTCGACCCTCAGCGGGCGGCGGCGTCGAGGTGGGTGACGTAGGCGTTCATGGCATGGTCGCGCAGCGCGTCCACCCCCAGGGAGAAGGGATCGGCGGTGTGCCCCCGCACCGAGTCGGCCAGGCCTCCCAGCACGGACATCGGCTTCTCGTGTATCCGCCCGGCGGCGTCGATGTGCCTGACCTCGGAGACGTGGCGGAAGATTGGCTCGGGCGGCACATGGGCGATCACGTCGTTGTTGTTGACGAAGCGGTACATCCGCCCGCGGAACACCTCTTCGTAGGCCTTGGCCAGGGTGGCGTCGCAGGTCCGGGGCTGCCCGAACGTGTAGACGCCGTCCGCCAGGACGCCGTCGACGAAGTGCAGGCGGGCCGCGGCCAGCATGGCCAGGGCGCCGCCGAGGCTGTGCCCGGTGACCCACACCGTCTGCTCGGCGTCTCGGAACTCCCGGAGGGCGGTCGAAAGGTCCGTGTACACCGCGTCCAGCGCGCGTTGGAATCCCCAGTGCACCCGGCCCTCGCACGAGCGCTCGGGGACCGGGGGAGTGTTGATGTCGGAGAGCCAGTCGCGGATCTGTGCGGGCTCGGTTCCCCGGAAGGCGATGACGATCATGTGATCGCCCGCCATCACGTAGGCCTGGGTGTCCTCCAAGGGGAAGGGCGGTGAGAAGGCCACCCGAAAGGAGCGCACGCGCTGGAACCCCCATTCCCGCGCCGTCCGCTCTACCGCGTCGTGGTCCTTGTAGGACAGCCGTGCGGCGTGGGCCAGGGAGCGCACGTGCGACAGCTCGTAGTCCCTGACGGTGTGGTCGAAGGTGATCGTGGTCATCCCTGTACTCCCGAGCGCGTCGATGTCGTCACCATCTGTAACACCATCGCTGCGTCCGAGGGGCCTGTTCGCGCAGCTCCTCCGGGCGGTGAGCGGGAAATTCACTGGGTTTGCCCAGGCTGGGCCACTAACGTTCCTGGTGTTCGACCTTCCTACTGGAGACATCCATGAACAGCGCAGTGACCCTGATCCGTTCCGCCGCCCTCTCCGACGCCGCCGAGTACGCTTACGCGGCCACCGTTCCCTCGGGGGTGAGGCTGATCTTCCCCGCGGGATCGTGCCCCCTCAACGAGGACGGCTCCACCGCGGCGGTCGGCGACTACGCGGGGCAGGCGGCCGTCTGTGTGGCCAACCTGCGGACCGCGCTCGCCGAGGCTGGCGCCGAACTCACCGACGTGGTCAACACCCGGGTGCTCGTGGCCTCCACCTCCCAGGACGACCTGGTCGCCGCCTGGGAGGTGGTCCGGGACGCCTTCGGTGAGCACGACGTCCCCAGCACGCTGATGGGCGTCACCGTTCTGGGCTACGACGACCAGCTCGTGGAGATCGAGGCGGTGGCCGCCGTTCGCGAGTAGACGGTCCGGGGGCTGAGGGGATCACCTCCGGCCGGTGGCGGTGTCGCCGTCCGGTGCCCAGCGCAGGACGTCTCCGGGTTGGCAGTCCAGAACTCGACAGATCGCGTCCAGGGTGGTGAACCGCACCGCCTTGGCTCGGCCGTTCTTGAGGACGGCGACGTTGGCGGGGGAGATCCCGACGGCCTCGGCGAACTCCCCGACCGACATGCCGCGCCGAGCGAGTTGGACGTCGAGGTCCACGATGATCGCCATCAGACCACCCCGGCCATCTCGGCCTGGAGGTGGGTCGCCTTGCGCAGGAGGCCCCGCATCAGGACGACCACCATCGCGAAGGCCGTGCCCATGGCGGTGGTCAGGAAGGCGGCGCCGAGCGCGGCGACCGCCTCCATGTTGCCGTTGGCGAAGGGCATGTCGGTCAGGGCCAGGTGTGCCGTGACTCCGGCCGTGAGCAGTGCTCCCGCGAGGCTGGCGCCGATGATGAGGTCCACCCACAGAAAGGCCCGGGTACTGAAGAGCGCGTCGCGCCCCATCATGCCGAGCAGCATCCACGTGGCACCCAGAGCGACCTGTACACAGGCGACGCCCAGGATGCCCAGGATCGTGTAGGGGACGACGATCCGCTCATACGGGGGGAAGTGGGCGGCCTCGTCGGCGATCGCGCCGGGAATGACGACGATCTGTCCGAAGAGGCCGACCAGGATCGCCCCGATGATCGCGAGGCGCAGGATGGGGGTGAGGTAGCGGTGCATATATCGATTATCGATAGAATCCTATCGATAGTCAACACGTTCCATCGGGTTCGATGGCACCGCGAGCCTCACCCGCCTCTGTCGTCTCAGAGCGTGAGCATCACCTTGGTGGCCCGACGCTCGTCCATCGCCCGGTATCCTTCGGCCGCCTCCTCGATCGGCAGGGTCAGGTCGAAGACCGCGCCCGGGTCGATCTGGTCGGTCATGATCAGCTCGATCAGCTCGGGAAGGAACCGCCGTACCGGCGCCGGACCGCCCAACAGGCTGACACTGGAGAAGAACAGGTCCAGGCCGTCGAGTTCGACCCCGTGGGACACACCGACGAAGCCGACGTGTCCGCCCGCACGTGTGGAGTGGATGGCCTGCTCCATGGACTCCTGGGTGCCGACCGCCTCGACGGTCGAGTGGGCGCCGAGACCGCCGGTGAGCTCCTTCACCTTCGCCGCGCCCGCCTCGCCGCGCTCCTCCACGATGTCGGTGGCTCCGAACCGCCGTGCCAGTGCCTGCCGGTCGGCGTGGCGCGACACGGCGATGACACGCTCCGAGCCGAGCCGTCTGGCCGCCAGGACCGCCAGCAGGCCGACGGCGCCGTCTCCCACCACCGCTACGGTCCGACCCGGACCGGCCTGGGCCGCGACCGCGCCGAACCAGCCGGTGCCGAGGACGTCGGAGGCTGCCAGCAGGCCTCGGACCTGCTCCGGCGTCGGTTCGCCGGGCACCCGGACCAGGGTGCCGTCGGCCAGTGGGACACGGGCGTAGTCGGCCTGGGTGCCGATGGAGCCCATCATCACCTGGTGGACACAGCGGGACTGGAAGCCCGCCCGGCAGATCTCGCAGGTGTTGTCGGAGGCCACGAACGAGCCGACCACGAAGTCGCCCACCCGAACCGCACGTACCTCCGGTCCGACCTGCTCCACCACGCCCACGTACTCGTGGCCCATCCGCGCTGGTCCGTCCTGCTGCTCAATGCCGCGGTAGGGCCACAGGTCCGACCCGCAGACACAGGTGGCGGTGACCCGAACCACCGCGTCGGTCGGTTCGACGATCTCCGGTTCCCGGACCTGCTCGACCCGGACGTCGCCGGGTCCGTGCATCACTACAGCTCGCATGATCGCTCCCTCATTGGGCCCACTGTTCTTCCCCCAACAGCACCACGTCTCACATCCGTGAGGGAGTCCCGCCTGATGGGGGCACTGCGAGGGACTCCCTCACGAACGCGCGAGAGGACCGACCCGGGGCGCGGGCAACCGAACCGGGGTGCGCGCTCGGGGCGCGGTGGCGTCGGTGCCGGGACACCTCGGCCCGGGGTTGTCATCGGGCCGCTACGTCTGGTCGGAGGAGCAGCAGCCGGAGGGTCCGGCGGGGGCGTGATCCGTGGCGGCCGTGGGCGCGGCGCCCCTCTGGTCGCTGTCGCCCTTGACCACGTAGACCTCCCAGGGCTCCCGTCCGGGTCCGTGGACCCATACCTTGTCCTGGACCGCGTAGCAGCACGAGGTGTGGTTCTCCTCGAAGGTGGCCAGGCCGGAGTCCCTGAAGCGAGCCGTGGCCGCGTCGACCTTCGCGGTCTCCTCCACCTCGACGCCGAGGTGGTCCAGGCGGGTCTCCTGGCCGGGCTCGCCCTCGATGAGGACGAGCTTGAGCGGGGGTTCGGCGACGGCGAAGTTGGCGTAGCCGGGGCGGCGCTTGGCGGGCTCGACTCCGAAGAGGGTCGAGTAGAAGGCCACTGACGCTTCGAGGTCGGCGACGTTCAGGGCGAGTTGGATACGGGACACGGAGTCCTCCCGAGTTCTGTATTGATGTTCATCTATTCAGGGAGGCTCCAGTGTTGCCTTCTGAATTGAAGTTTGTCAACATAGACGCATGTCGAATCAAGAGGAGGGGGTCCTCGATCCCCATGGCGGCGTCACCGACTGCTGTCCCAGGCTGTTGCAGTCGCCGCTGGAGGAGGGCGAGTCGGTCGAACTCGCCAGGGTGTTCAAGGCCCTGGGTGATCCGGTGCGGTTGCGGCTGTTGTCGATGATCGCCACCGCGCGCGGCGAGGAGGTGTGCGTCTGCGATCTGACGCCCGCCTTCGACCTGTCCCAGCCCACCATCTCCCACCACCTCAGACTCCTGCGCGAGGCCGGGCTCATCTCGTCCGAACGGCGCGGGACCTGGGTGTACTACCGGCTGCTCCCGGAGGCGACCGACCGCCTGGCCTCGGTCCTCACCCGCACCGTGAGGCCCGCGGGGGTCGACTCGTGAACGTCCCCGCTCGCTCGGACGCCGCCCCCTCCGGTGTGGTCGGACGCCTGTCGTCGCTGGACCGGTTCCTGACCGTGTGGATCCTGGCGGCGATGGTCGCCGGCCTGGCCCTGGGGCGGTTGGTCCCCGGACTGGGGGAGGCGCTGTCCGCAGCCGGGGTGGCCGGTGTGTCCCTGCCGATCGCGCTGGGGCTGCTGGTGATGCTGTTCCCGCCCCTGGCCAAGGTCCGATACGACCGGCTGGGGGCCGTCACCGGCGACCGCCGTCTGCTCGTCACCTCGCTGGCGGTGAACTGGCTGGCGGGCCCGGCGGTGATGTTCGCGCTGGCCTGGCTGTTCCTCCCGGACCTGCCCGAGTACCGAACCGGACTGATCATCGTGGGCCTGGCGCGGTGCATCGCGATGGTGATCGTCTGGAACGACCTCGCGTGCGGCGACCGTGAGGCCGCCGCCGTCCTCGTCGCCATCAACTCCGTGTTCCAGGTGGTGGCGTTCGGCGCCCTCGGCTGGTTCTACCTGTCGGTCCTGCCGGGGTGGTTGGGTCTGGAGCAGGCGGCCCTGGACGTGTCGTTCGTCGACATCTCGCTCTCGGTCCTGGTCTTCCTCGGAATACCCCTGCTCGCCGGGTACCTGACGCGCCGCCTGGGGGAACGGGCACGCGGACGGGAGTGGTACGAGACCCGGTTGCTGCCCCGGCTGGGGCCGTGGGGGCTGTACGGCCTGCTGTTCACCATCGTGATGCTCTTCGCCCTCCAAGGGGAGGCGATCACCTCGCGGCCCTGGGACGTGGCCCGCATCGCCCTGCCCCTGCTGGTCTACTTCCTGGTCATGTGGGCGGGGACGCTGGCTCTGGGCCGTGCCCTGGGCATGGCCTACCCGCGCTCGGTCACCCTGGCCTTCACGGCCGCAGGCAACAACTTCGAGCTGGCGATCGCGGTGGCCATCGCCTCCTTCGGCGCCACCTCCGGACAGGCGCTGGCCGGTGTGGTGGGCCCGCTGATCGAGGTGCCGGTGCTCATCGGGTTGGTGTACGTGGCCCTGGCGGCCCGGCGCTGGTTCCCGGGGGAGGGGCGCGCCGGGAGGCCGACCGCCGATGACGGGAGGCCGTCCACCGATGACGGGAGGCCGTCCACCGAGGAGAGGCAGGGAAGCGGTGGCTGAGACCACGATGGAGAACTCGCCCTCGGAGGTGGCGGTTCCGCAGGTGCTGTTCGTCTGCGTGCACAACGCGGGGCGGTCCCAGATGGCGGCGGCGTTCCTCGAACACCTGGGCGCTGGCCGCGTGCGGGTGCGCTCGGCCGGTTCCGCGCCCGCCGACCAGGTCAACCCGGCGGTGGTGGCGGCGATGTCGGAGGTCGGGATCGACATCGCCGAGAACACCCCGAAGGTCCTCTCCGAGGAGGCTGTCCGCGCCTCGGACGTGGTGATCACCATGGGCTGCGGCGACGCCTGCCCGTTCTTCCCCGGCAGGCGCTACCTCGACTGGGAGCTGCCCGACCCGGCGGGGCGGGGCGTGGAGGCCGTGCGGCCGATCCGCGACCGGATTCGACGGCACGTGGAGGATCTGCTGGGGGAACTCGCCCCGGGATGACCCCGACCGGCCCGCCGTGACCGTGGGCGGCTCCGGGAGCGTCCACCGAACGGGTTCCGGTGGGGCCAGTGGTGCCCACGGGTTCGACCGCTTCACGGGGCGCCGCGTTGGTGAACGCCCGCACATGTCACTTTTCGGGCTCACCGTGCTGTGGCTCGTTGGGCGATCGCGGACTCCGTGGTGGGCCACGACTGAGGGAGACTCGGGCGCGAACACCGTGGCAGACCCCGATCGCGCAGACCGTTGCCGGGATTTCGGGTGAGGCCACGGTGAACTTGCAGCGCTCGGTCCGCCAGTGGCCCCCGACGACGCTCCTCCGTGCGCGGCGCCCCGGCATGAACCGGGGCGCCGCGTTGTTGCCAACGGATGGTGGACGAACGTGAGGAGCGGTCGTGGAGGGTGTTCTGGGCGGGGTCCTGCCTGAGGCGGCGGACGTGGTGGTCATCGGAGCCGGACAGGCCGGGCTCTCGGTCGCCTGGCACCTGCGGCGGCTCGGGCTCGAACCCGGGGCCGGGTTCGTGGCCCTGGACCGTGGGCCCGACAGCGGCGGGGCCTGGCAGTTCCGCTGGGAGTCACTGCGCCTGGACGACGCCCACAAGGTGGACGACCTCCCCGGGATGCGCGAGATGGGTCTGAGCTTCGCCAGCGCCGACCCCGCGCGGCCCGCCCGGGAGGTGGTGCGCGACTACTACGAACGCCACGAACGCTGGTTCGGGCTGGACGTGGTGCGGCCGGTCCGCGTCACTTCGGTGAGCGATGAGGGATCCAGCCTCCTGGTCGCCACCGACAAGGGGGACGTCTCCGCGCGGGCGGTGGTCAACGCCAGCGGGACCTGGGCGCGCCCCTTCCGCCCCTACTTCGCAGGGGCCGCCGACTTCCGGGGCGTGCAGGTCTCCACGCCCGAGTACCGGGCGGCCGAGGACTTCGCCGGGATGCGGGTCCTGGTGGTGGGCGGCGGTACCTCGGCGGTGGGATTCCTGCGGGAACTGGAGGGGGTCGCCGCGAGCACGGTCTGGGCCACCCGACGTCCGGTCGAGTTCGTCGACGACCCCCAGGCCGGGGTCCGCGCGGTGCGCCGGGCGGACGAGGCCGCCAGGGCCGGGCTGCCACTACCCAGCATCATCAGCGGCACGGGCCTGCCCGCGACCCCCGAGAACCTCGCCGCACGCGACCGGGGGCTCCTCGTGGCCCGACCCATGTTCACCGCGATCGAACCCGACGGAGTCCGCTGGGCCGACGGCTCCCTGACGTCCGTGGACGCCATCGTCTGGGCCACCGGGTTCCGTTCCGAACTCACCCACCTGGCACCCCTGCGTCTGCGTGAACCCGGCGGAGGGGTCCGGGTCGAGAACGGCCGCGCCGTCCGCGAGCCGCGCCTCTTCCTCGCCGGGTTCGGCCCCCAGGCCAGCACCATCGGCGCCAACCGTGCCGGGCGCGCCATCGCCCGACAGGTCATGGCCGAACTGGAAACCGGCGCCTGAAGAAGAGAGCCTGTGGACAACCGTTTCGCGGCCGCCGCGAGGGTTAGGGTCGTTTCTGGACCCCATCGTTCCCCAACGTCCGGAGGTAGCCGGTATGAGGGCCAACAAGCTCCCCACCGAGGAGATCAAACGGGATCCGGCGGCCTTCGCCGACCGGGTCACCGCTGACGGTCGCTTCGGACGCACGGCCGAAACGGGACGTCACCGGCTGATCATCAACCGGGCCTGCCCGTGGGCGCACCGCGTGGTGATGACCCGGCGGCTCATGGGGCTCGAGGGCGCCGTCTCCCTGGCCGTCACGGACCCGGTCCAGGAGATCATCGAGGGCGACCCGCACTGGGTGTTCAGCGAGCGCACCGGCAGCCCCGGCGGCCGGGACCCGGTCCTGGGCATCCACGCCCTGCGCGAGGCCTACCTCGCCCGCGACCCCGCCTACGACGGCGGGGTGAGCGTGCCCGGACTGGTCGACGTGCCCAGCGGACACCTGGTGTCCAACGACTTCGACCAGATCAGCGTGGACATGGCCACGGAGTGGGGCGACCTGACCCGGGAGGGGGCTCCGGAGCTGTACCCGGAGGACCTGCGCGAGGAGATCGACGCCGTGAGCGCGGAGGTCTACCGCGACCTCAACAACGGTGTCTACCGGTCCGGTTTCGCTCCCGACCAGCGGCGCTACGACCGGGCCGTGACCGGCGTCTTCGACCGGCTGGACGCCCTGGAGAATCGTCTCACCGGCCGCCGCTACCTGGTGGGCGACCACATCACCCTGGCCGACCTGCGGCTGTGGGCCACCCTCGCGAGGTTCGACGCCGTCTACCACGGTCACTTCAAGTGCAACCGCCGCAAGCTCGTCGAGTACCCGGCGCTGTGGGCGTACGCGCGGGACCTGTTCCAGACGCCCGGGTTCGGGGACACCACCGAGTTCGAGCACATCAGAGTCCACTACTACCGGGTGCACACCGCCATCAACCCCCCGGGCGTGGTGGCGATCGGCCCGGACCCCGGCGCCTGGCTCACCCCGCACGGCAGGGAGGCCCTCGGGGGCAGTCCCTTCGGGAAGGGCACCCCGCCCGGTCCGGTACCCGCCGGTGAGCGGGTCCCGCCCCTGGAGGCCCAGGACCGCGCGGCCGGAGGAACCTGGGACGCCCCGGTCGGCTGACCACACACGCCCTCGCCCCCGCTTCTCGTCCACGTTCGGCGAGGGCGTCCAACACTGACCGCGAACCCTTCCCCGATGACCGGAGGTGAGGCGGAGCACGCAGGGTGGTCAGGTGTCCGGGTGGGCCTACCAGGGGGGGTGCGGCCCAGGCCCCGCCCTGCTCAGGAGAGGAAACCCCGGATCAGCGCCTCACTGCCCTCCAGGTGTTCGCGGACCGCGCGCCGCGCCGCCTCCGGCTCGCCCTCGCGGATCGCCCGCACCAGTTCCCAGTGCTGTGCGTTGCTGTGCTCCAGGTTTCTGACCAGCATCGGCATGGCGTCGAGCAGGTCGTTGACCCGCATGCGCACCTCGGTGAGCGCTCGGGTGAGCGAAGCCGACCCGGTCAGCTCGGCCAGGGTCAGGTGCAGCACCGTGTCCAGACGCCGGTAGTCCTCCACCTCGGCTTCCTCTGTCGCCTCCAGGCGATCGCCGAGCAGGTCCTCCTGTTCGGGGGTGAGTCCCTTCTCGGCCAACAGCACGGCCGCGCCGGTCTCCAGGGCACGCCGGTGGGTGAACAGGTCGTCCAGGTTCGTTCCGGTGTCCCGCAGGACCCGCTGGGCCTCGCTCCGACTGGGCCTCGGGCGCACGTAGGTGACGAAGGTGCCGCCGGACCTGCCGCGCCGGGACTCCACGTACCCCGCCTCCTGGAGGGCGCGCAGGGCGTCGCGAAGGGTGATCCGGCTGACCCCGAGCCGCGCGGCGAGCTCGCGTTCGGCCGGGAAGCGCTCCCCGTGGCCGACCACGCCCAACCGGATCGCGGACAGCAGGCGTTCCACGGTCTCCTCGAACGGGTTGCCGGTCCGCACGGTCCGGAACACGGCCTCGGCCGCGACCCCTGACGGGTCACCGCCCGAAAGGTTCATGCTTGTTCCTTTTCTGCTCGATGGTGGCCTGGTTGGGAGGTGGCACCTTCCGGGCGCTGGGCAGCCTCCTCCGGGGAGAGGCCATTGACAGCGCCGAAGGGCTCCTGGTTGCATGTCCCACCATTGGTCTGAAGTCGAACCATACTCCCGAGCGCAGTCGCGCGGACAAGGAGCCCCAGGTGCGAGACAGCCTCCCCCCACTGTCGCTGGACCAGCTCAGGACCGAGGCGGCCGCCGGAACGGTGGACACCGTCCTGGTCGCCTTCACCGACATGCAGGGACGCCTCCAGGGAAAGCGGCTCTCCGCCCGCTACTTCCTGGAGGAGACCCTCACCCACGGCACGGAGGGCTGCAACTACCTGCTCGCCGTGGACGTCGACATGAACACCGTCGAGGGCTACGCCATGTCCTCCTGGGAGACCGGCTACGGCGACTTCGTCATGGCCCCCGACCTGTCCACACTGCGGCGCACCCCCTGGGCCGAGGGCGCCGTCATGGTCATCGCCGACCTCACCTGGCACGACGGCACCCCCGTCGCCGCCTCGCCCCGACAGGTCCTCGACCGTCAACGCCGACGCCTGGACGAACGCGGATGGCGCGCCTACGCGGGAACCGAACTGGAGTTCGTGGTCTACCGCGACTCCTACGAACAGGCATGGAACAACGCCTACCGCGACCTCACCCCCGCCAACCAGTACAACGTGGACTACTCGGTTCTGGGCGGGGCCCGGGTGGAGCCCCTCCTGCGCCGCGTCCGCAACGAGATGACCGCCGCCGGGCTCTACGTGGAGTCGGCCAAGGGTGAGTGCAACCTCGGCCAGCACGAGATCGCCTTCCGCTTCGACGAGGTCCAGCGCACGTGCGACCACCACAGCGTCTACAAGAACGGCGCCAAGGAGATCGCCGCGCAGGAGGGCATGGCACTCACCTTCATGGCCAAGCCCAACGACCGCGAGGGCAACTCCTGCCACATCCACCTCTCCCTACGCGACGCGGACGACACCCCGCTGCTGGCCGAGGGCGAGGGACTCTCCGAGACCGGCCGCCACTTCCTCGGCGGACAGCTCGCCGCGCTCCGTGAGTTCACCCTGCTGCTGGCACCCAACATCAACTCCTACAAGCGCTTCGTCCCGGGCAGTTTCGCCCCGACGGCAGTGGCCTGGGGCCACGACAACCGCAGCTGCGCCCTGCGGTTGGTGGGCCACGGGCACTCCCTGCGAGTGGAGAACCGCGTCCCCGGCGGGGACGTCAACCCCTACCTGGCCAACGCCGCCCTCATCGCCGCGGGACTGCACGGCGTCGAGCACGGAATCGAACCGGGCGACCCCCTCACCGGCAACGCCTACACCTCCGACGCACGATCCGTCCCCACCACCCTGCGCGAGGCCCTGGAGCTGTGGGAGGGCAGCGCGCTGGCCCGCGCGGCCTTCGGCGAGGAGGTCGTCGCCCACTACGCCAACCACGCGCGTGTGGAACTGGCCGCCTTCGACGCGGCCGTCACCGACTGGGAGCTCTTCCGGGGCTTCGAACGGATGTAGACGATCGCTTCCCCCTCAGCGCGGGGGCGGGCACCAGAGACATCGGCACGAGGGAGGAACCCCTGTGGGAACCAGCGAAGCCGCACCGGGCCAGCGGCCCCATCAGCACGGACCACGGGAGCAGGAGGTGGTCGATCCGGCCACCGGGGAGGTCATCGCCACCGTCCCCCTCGCCTCCGTGGAGGAGACCGACGCCGTCGTGGCCCGCGCGGCCGCGGCCTTCCCCGCCTGGCGCGACACCCCGCCGGGGGAACGGGCCCGCCTGCTGCGCGCCGTCGCCGACCGCATCGACGCCCACGTCGAGGAACTGGCCCAGCTGGAGGTCGCCAACGCCGGACACCCGATCGGTCAGGCCCGCTGGGAGGCGGGCAACGCCAGGGACGTGTTCACGTACTTCGCCGCCGCTCCCGAACGCGCCACCGGTCGGCAGATCCCGGTCCCCGGCGGCTGGAGCGTCACCTTCGCCGAACCCCTCGGCGTCGTGGGGGTCATCGTCCCCTGGAACTTCCCCATGCCGGTCCTGTCCTGGGGCGTGGCTCCCGCCCTGGCCGCGGGCAACACCGTCATCGCCAAACCCGCCGAACTCACTCCGCTCACCGCCCTGCGCATCGGCGAACTGGCCCGGGAGGCCGGGTTGCCCGACGGTGTACTCCAGATACTGCCCGGCGCCGGGCCAGTGGCTGGGGACCGTCTGGTCCGCCACCCCGACGTCGCCAAGATCGTCTTCACCGGCTCCACCCGCGTGGGCAAGGGGATCATGGCGGCCGCCGCCGACGACCTCACCCGCGTCACCCTCGAACTCGGCGGCAAGAGCGCCAACATCGTCTTCTCCGACGCCGACCTGGAGCGGGCCGCGGCCGCCGCGCCCATGGCCGCCTTCGACAACGCGGGACAGGACTGCTGCTCCCGGTCCCGCCTCCTCGTCCAGGCCGACGTGTACGAACGCCTCCTGGCACTCCTGCGCCCCGTTGTGGAGGGCATCGCGGTCGGAGATCCACGCGACCCCGGAACCGAGATGGGACCGCTGATCAGCGCCGCCCAGCGCGACCGCGTCGCCGCCTACGTGGACGGCGCCACCATCGCCTTCCAGGGCGGGGCGCCACAGGGTCCCGGATTCTGGTTCCCGCCCACCGTGCTCACCACCCACGACCCGGCCGAACCCGCCTTCCGCGAGGAGATCTTCGGCCCGGTGCTCTCCGTCCTGCCCTTCGAGACCGAGGCCGACGCGGTCCGCCTGGCCAACGACACCGAGTTCGGGCTGGCCGGGTCCGTGTGGACCCGCGACCTCGGCCGCGCCCTGAGGGTGTCCCGCGCCGTGCGCGCCGGGAACCTCTCGGTGAACTCGCACTCCGCCGTGCGCTACTGGACCCCCTTCGGTGGCATGGGCCAGTCCGGCATCGGCCGTGAACTGGGCCCCGACGCCCTGGACGCGTTCACCGAGACCAAGACCGTCTTCCTGTCCGACGACACCTGAGCCGGAGGAACACCATGAACCGATTCCTGGACCGCGTCGCCGTCATCACCGGGGCGGCGGGCGGCATCGGCCGCGCAACCGCCCGCCGCCTGGCCGAGGAGGGGGCCACCGTCGTCGCCGTCGACCTCGACGAGGAGGGCGGCCGCAGCGTGGCCGAGGAGACCCGCGGCGGGTTCATCCGTGCCGACGTCACCGACGAGGCCGAGGTGGAGGCGCTGTTCTCCCAGGTCCGTGACGAGTTCGGCGGCGTCGACGTGGCCTTCAACAACGCCGGGATCTCGCCGCCCGAGGACGACTCCATCCTCACCACCGACCTCGACGCGTGGAAGCGGGTCCAGGAGGTCAACCTCACCTCCGTCTACCTGTGCTGCAAGTACGCCCTGCCGTACATGCGCGAACAGGGGAAGGGAGCCATCGTCAACACGGCGTCGTTCGTCGCCACCATGGGCGCCGCCACCTCCCAGATCTCCTACACCGCCAGCAAGGGCGGGGTGCTCGCGCTCAGCCGGGAACTGGGCGTCCAGTTCGCCCGCGAGGGCATCCGGGTCAACGCGCTCTCCCCGGGGCCGGTGGACACGCCGCTGCTGCGCGAGCTGTTCGCCAAGGACCCCGAACGTGCCGCTCGCCGCCTGGTCCACGTCCCGCTGGGCCGCTTCGCCGACGCCACCGAGATCGCCGCCGCCGTGGCCTTCCTGGCCAGTGACGACGCCTCGTTCGTCACAGCCTCCAACTTCCTCGTGGACGGCGGGATCTCCGGGGCCTACGTCACCCCGATCTAGTCTGGTGACCGTCCGTACGTACTCGTGCACGCAGGAGGATCCATGTCACCCGTCGTCGGGATCAGCGCCTACGCGGAGCAGGCCCGGTGGGGTCCGGCCTGGGACCTGCCCGCGACACTGCTGCCGCAGTACTACGTGGACTCCGTCGCGGCGAGCGGCGGGGTCCCGGTGCTGCTGCCGCCGGTGGCCGGGATCGCCGGGGCGCTGGATCGGTTGGACGGGCTGCTGCTGGCCGGGGGCGGCGACATCGACCCCGGCCGGTACGGATCCCCGACCAGCGAGCACACGGCGGGGGTCAGGGCGGACCGGGACACCGCCGAGGTGGACCTGCTCGCCGGGGCGCTCGCCCGGGGCCTGCCCGTGCTCGGGGTGTGCCGGGGCATGCAGCTGCTCAACGTGTGCCGGGGCGGGACCCTCAACCAGCACCTGCCCGACCTGGTGGGGCACGCCGGACACCGTCAGCGGGTCGGCGTCTTCGACACCCACCCGGTCACCGTCGCCGAGCACTCCCGCACCGCCCAGGTGCTGGGCCGCACCATGCTCGACGTGCCCACCTACCACCACCAGTCCGTCGCCGACCTGGGCCGGAACGTGTCCGCCACCGCCTGGGCCGAGGACGGGACGGTCGAGGCACTGGAGTACACGGACGTGTTCAACGTGCTCGGCGTCCAGTGGCACCCGGAGATGGGGACCGACCCCAGCCTGTTCCACTGGCTGACCGAGCGCGCCGCCGAACACTGATCCCGGCTCCCGTTCGCGAGGGACGAATCCGTCCGAGCACGCTGACGCCCCTGGTCAGGGGAGGCGGTCCCAGTCCGGGCCGGGAGTGAATGGGGGAGACGCTGGCCCCACGGGACTGACCGACGGGGTCGTCGTCGGCGCCCCGCCACGCTCTGCCTCACCGTCTTGCCCGTGCGAAACACCCGGCACAAGCTCAACGGCACTGACGGGGGTCCGTCTGCCCCGGTTGGCGTTGGCTGCGTGACCACCAGGGTTTCCAGGTGGGGCTGAGCCCGAGTTCGCCGACGAGCCCTCGCCCGAGGACCCGAGCGGGAGCCGAACTGGTTCGAGCGCCCTTCCGAATGCGGTAAAGTTTCACCTGTTGGCGGGGCGGAGACGCCGCCGCTCAGCGGCCGGGACGTAGCGCAGTTTGGTAGCGCACTTGACTGGGGGTCAAGGGGTCGTGGGTTCAAATCCCGCCGTCCCGACAACGAAGGGCGTTCACTCAGGTGGACGCCCTTTCGCATGTCCGTGAAGCGCATGACCTCGCGGAGGCTGTGACCGAAGTGGTGCCGGACGCTCCCGATGGCCGGGGCCGGTACGTGCGGCGATCCGGGCGAGGGTCACCAAGCGGATCCCATGCGCGGCGATCTCGTCGGTCACGGCGTCGGCGCCCGCTCTCGGCGCACATCCGGGCGGGCTCTCTGGGGCCTGGCACCGCGCGCCGTCCCGCCCTGTGGCGCGTTCTCCGCACGCGATACCGTGAGCCGGTGCCTTCACCGATATCTGCCTCGTTCTCCGACTTCGCCGACATCGACGCCTTCACGCGGATTCCCAGAGTCACCGCCGTGGCAGCCGGACCCGACGGGCGGGTGGTGGCCTCGATCGACGAAGTCGACGAACACGGGTCCAAACGACGATCGGCCCTGTGGGCGCTCGACCCGGAGGGTCTGACCCCGGCCCGGAGACTGACCTTCTCCACGGACGGTGAGGACGCACCGCGGCTCACCCCCGCCGGTTCGCTGCTCTTCACCTCCCGGCGCCCCGACCCGGACGACGACTCGGCTGAGGGCGCGGCGGCCGTCTGGCGCCTGCCCGAACACGGGGAGGCGATCCTCGTCGCCCGGACCCCCGGAGGCCTGAGCGTCTCCGGCGTCGCGGAGGACGGCTCGATCCTCGCGAAGACGAATGTCCTGGCCGGGGCCACCCTGGAGGAGGACGCCGAACGTCGCAAGGATCGGAAGGCCGCCAAGCGGAGCACCATCTGGCACACCGGCATGCCGATCCGCCGCTGGGACCACGAGCTCGGCGACGTCAGCCCGCGCCTGGTGCTCGTCTCCCCCGACGGTGGGGTCAGCGATCTGACCGACGGCGTCGACACCCTGGCCCTCTCGGGTGCGTCAGCCGACCTGTCCCCGGACGGCCGAACCGTCGCGACGACCTGGACCGAACGGGTCGAGCGCGGGCAGACCCGGACCGGTGTCGTCCTCATCGACACCGACAGCCGCGAGCGAACCACTCTGCTGGCCGCCGACGAACACCAGGAGTACGGCTCGCCGGTGTTCTCGCCCGACGGCGCCCACCTGGCGCTCACGCGCATCACGATCTCCACACCCACCGATACCGGCTACGACTTCCTGGAGATCCATCCGCTGACGGGTGGGGAGCCGGTCGGGGTCGACGTCGGAGACCTCACGATCAGGGGGTACGTCTGGAGCCACGACGGCACCCTCCTGGTCACCGGCGATCTGCACTCCTCCGGCGCCGTGCTCGCCGTCGACCCGAGCACCGGGAAGGCCCGCACCCTGGCGGACGCCGGTGTCTTCACCTCGCTGGCTCCCGCTCCGGACGGCTCCCTGTTCGCGCTGCGTTCCGACGTCGCCACCCCCGCCCGGCCGGTGCGTCTGGCGTCCGACGGGGAGCGGACCGAACTCCCCGCGCCGGGTTCGGTGGACGCCCTGCCCGGCGCCCTGGAACGGGTGTGGACCGACGTCGGCGGCGTACGGGTCGGCGGATGGCTGTGCCTGCCCGACGGCGCCTCCGAGGCGGACCCGGCTCCCGTGATGCTGTGGATCCACGGCGGCCCGCACAGCTCCTTCAACGCGTGGTCCTGGCGGTGGTGCCCGTGGCTGGCCGTCGCCCGGGGCTACGCGGTGCTGATGCCCGACTTCGCCATGTCCAGCGGTTACGGGCACGCGGGGTTGAACCGGGGCTGGCCCAGGCTGCCGGAGGTCGTCTACGGGGAGTGCGAGGCACTGCTGGACCAGGAGCTGGAGCGCCCCGAACTGGACGGTGCGCGCACGGCGCTGCTCGGCGCCTCCTTCGGCGGCTTCATGGTCAGCTGGATCGCCGGGCGGACCGACCGCTTCTCGGCGGTCGTTACCCACGCCGGTTCGTGGGCGATGGGGCAACAGCACCGCACCACCGACGCCGCCGCGAAGAAGATGCGCGTGCACGGCCACGAGGACCAGCAGCCCGAGTGGTACCGGGACAACTCCCCGCACCAGGGCGCGTCTCGTGTGGTCACACCGGTGCTGATCACCCACGGCAACCGGGACTACCGGGTGCCGGTCAGCGAGGCGCTGCGGATGTGGTGGGACCTGGTCTCGGGCTGGGACGGCCCGCCGGAGACGATGCCGCACCGGTTCCTCCAGCTGACCGGTGAGAACCACTGGGTGCTCACACCCTCCAACGGCCGCGCATGGAACGAGACCGTGCTGGCCTTCTGCGACCAGCACCTGCGGGGCGGTGACCCGATCCCCGAGATCCTGCCGTGGTGATGGTTCCGCGGTCACGTCAATGAGGCGAACAACTGAGAGGACGGGACATCTTGTCGAACAGATCAACCGTAGTGAACGGGAGCGCGCGGCCATGGCGGACCGGTTCCCGTGTCGCCGCGTCGGCGCTCGTCATGGCTCCGGCCCTGGCGCTCGTGCCTCCAGCGTACGCCGAGCGGGCGGACGGCTGCCTGGGTGAGGAGGGCGCGACCGTGGAGGAGGCACGGGTCGAGCAGGAGGTCCCGCGGGAGATCCTGCTCGGGTCCGGGTTCGACGCCGCCGTGGACCGCTTCGAAGAGGAGCTGTGCGGGGCGTCCGACCTCGACGGTGCCGGAGCGGTCGTTCAAGGCCACGGGGACGCGCTCTGGAGCGACGCGGTGGAGCGGGTCCGGGCCCCCGGGGAGGTGGAGGGGGACCTGAGCGCCGAGGACGACCGGCCGCTCTACTGGGCGAGGCTCGCCATGACCTCCGCCCTCAACCGCTGGGAACCCGGCTTCGCGCTGAGCGGGACCGAGCGCGCCGAACTCGTGGCCGACCTGGAACGACGCTCCCGGGGCCAGAACGGCGAGGACTTCGCCGAGGCCCCCGGTGGAGCCGACGTCAGCCACGTGGTCGTCACCGGTTTCGACCCGTTCCTCCTCGACGACGACATCCGGCAGGCCAACCCCTCCGGGGCCGCGGCCCTGGCCCTCGACGGAGCGGTGCTGGAGACCGCCGACGGCGTCGCGGTGGTCAAGGCGATGCTCTACCCGGTGCGCTGGCGGGACTTCACCGACGGCATGGTCGAGCAGTCCCTCCTGCCCTACTACACCGGTGACCAGCCGGCCGACGCGGTCATCACGGTCAGCCAGGGCTCGCCGGGGAGGTTCGACCTCGAGGCGCACAACGGTGCCTGGCGCGGTGGCTTCGAGGACAACGAGGTGCTCGGCACGCCCGAGATCATCCCCGTCCCCGAGGGTGCCCCCACCGTCACTCCCCAGCCCCAGTGGTCCGACTCCTCCCTGGACCGCACCGCCATCGCCGAGGAGACCACCGGGGCTCCCTTCCCCGTGGTCGACAACACCGAGGTGACCGAGATCCCGGCGGGTGGGACCGCGCCAGTGGTGCGCCCGGACGGACCCACCCCCGGTTCCGAGGCGCGGTCCGGCGGCGGAGGGAACTACCTCTCCAACGAGATCGCGTACCGCAACACCCTGCTGCGCGACGCCACCGAAGGGGACGTCCCCGCGGGTCACGTCCACACCCCGGTGTTGAACCTCGGTTCCGGTGGGAGCATCTCCGATCCGGCCTTCGAGGAGGAGCGCGAGGCGATCGTCCGCCAGGTCGAGGACATCGTCGCGGCCTCGATCCGCTAGTGAATCGTCCCCCCCCGGGCCCGCCATCTGCGGGCCCGGGGGCGCCCCTCCCGTTCGGGATCAGACGACGACCTCCCGGCAGACCTCGATGAAGGCCTGTGTCCGCCGGACCGGTGCGCGGTCGGTCAGCTGGACGATCTCGATGCCCAGCCCCTCGGGCTCGACGTCCAGCTCCCGGGTCGCGTAGGGCAGGTCCTCGTAGCTGCGTTCCAACACGGTGCGCTGGGTGAGCAGCGCGTTGCCCAGGCCACGGGCGACCAGGGCTCGGACCATCTCGAAGCTGGTCGTCCGGAAGCGCACGTTCGGGGTCAGCCCGGCCCGGGTGAACAGGCCGAGGAAGTACTCGCCGCCGGGCGGCAGGTCGAACAGGATCAGCGGTTCGACGGCCAGGTCGGCCAGGCTCGGCCGCTCCTTGGCGCTCACCGCCCCGCCCACGGGGGCGAGGACGTACGGGGGCTCGGACCGCAGAGGCAGCGCGGTCACCCCGCTCGCGGTGCGCACCGAGGCCAGCTTGTAGTCGTAGGTGATCGCCAGGTCGATCCGCGTGTTCAGCAGGTCCTCCAGGAGCCTCTCGTGCGCGGCCTCGACGAAGGAGAGCTGGACCTGGGGGTGGCGGCGGGAGAACTCGGCGATCACCCTCGGCAGCAGTATCGGCGCGATCGTGGCGTAGCAGCCGATGGTGAGCGTTCCCTCGATCTGCTCCCGTTCCTGGCGCGCCGACTCCCTGAACTGGTCGAGGCTGGCCAGCACGTTGTCGGCGGCCGCGATCGCGCGCTGGCCGGACGTGGTGAGCCGCATCCCCTTCTGTGAGCGCACGAACAGGGTGATGCCGAGGGCCGACTCCAGCTCGACCAGGGCGGTCGAGACCGCCGACTGCGACACGAACAGCTCGCGCGCGGCGGCGGTCACCGAACCGTGCCTCGCGACGGCCGTCAGGTACTCCAGTTGACGCAGGCTCACGTCCGCCATGCCCGTCCCACTCTCGGTTATCAGTTTTTCCGATGGTTAAGTTCAGATCTATGTGTTGTACAGATCGTACTTCGCACCTCGATACTCGTGACCCAGGCCACAGGCAGGGCGTCCCCCGGGCCCGTCCGTGCCTTGAGTAACGAGTCCCCAGGAGGCGAGATGACCGGTGCGACCCCGGATTCAGTGGACCGGAAGGACCTGCGCCGCAGCGTGTTCGCCGGAGCGGTGGGCGTCTTCGTCCACTGGTTCGACTGGGCCGTCTACGCGTACCTGGCCACCACCATGGCGAAGGTCTTCTTCCCCGAGCAGGACGGCACCACCGGACTGCTCTCGGTGTTCGCGGTCTTCGCCGTGGCGTTCTTCGTGCGACCGATCGGCTCCGTGCTGTTCGGCCACCTCGGAGACCGGTTCGGACGCAAGACCACCCTGTCCATCGTCATCATCTCGATGGCGGCGGGCACGCTCATGCTCGGGCTGCTGCCCACCTACGACTCCGTCGGCATCCTCGCGCCGATCCTGCTCGTGGTCGCCCGCGTGATCCAGGGGCTCGCGGCGGGCGGGGAGTTCGGCAGCGCCGCCGCCTTCCTCGCGGAGTTCTCTCCGCCCAAGCGGCGGGGCTTCGGTTGCTCGTGGATCGAGTTCGGCTCGGTCGCCGGGTTCCTGTGCGCGTCGTTCGCGGTGTGGGCGCTCCACGCGGTCTTCCCGGCCGAGGTCGTCCTCGACTGGGCCTGGCGGATCCCCTTCCTGCTGACGGTGCCCATGGCGGCGGTCGGCCTCTACATCCGCCTGAAGATCGAGGACACGCCCGAGTACCGCGCGCTGGAGGACATGAACAACGTCCCGAGCCAGCCGGTCGTGGAGGTCTTCCGCTCCAACGGGAAGCAGTTCCTCCAGACGGTGGGCATCGAGACGTTCATGAACTCGACCTTCTACATCGTCCTCGTGTACCTGATCACCTACCAGGAGGAGATCGTGGGGGTGCCCGCGGACCGGGCCGCCCTGCTCTCCGCCGCCGCCTCGGTGGTGGCCATGGGTGTGATCCCGCTGTCGGGCATGATCTCCGACCGGGTGGGCCGCAAGCCGGTGCTGTACACCGCTGCCGGGGCGATGATCGTCGGCTCCGTGCCCCTCTTCCTGCTCATGCAGGCGAACACGTCGTGGGCGGCCTTCCTCGCCACCTTCGGACTCGCGGTGATCCTCGCCGTCATCCTGGGCACGCACGCCTCGACGGTGGCGGAACTCTTCCCCACGCGCACCCGCCAGAGCGGCCTCTCCATGGCCTACAGCGTCGCCGGTGCCTTCTTCGCGGGAACCCTGCCGTACCTGATGACCTGGCTGATCTCGGTGACCGGCAGCTCCATGGTCCCCGGTTTCACGATGATCGTGATCGGCGTCATCGGCGCACTCACCCTGCGGACCATGCCCGAGACCAGGGGATCCGACCTTCTGCACGAGAGCGACCGCGCGCGGGTCTGACCCGCCGCCCCCGTGCCCGGGGGCTCGCGCGGCCGAGCCCCCACCAGTACCTCGCAACCGTCCATGGGAGTGGAGAGCAGTATGTCCGTTGAGGAGATCGAAGTCGTCGTCGTCGGAGGGGGGCAGGCCGGGATCGCGACGAGCGAGCACCTGAGCGACCGCCGTGTGCCGCACGTCGTCCTCGAACGCCACCGCGTCGCCGAGCGCTGGCGTTCGGAGCGGTGGGACTCACTGGTCACCAACGGGCCCGTCTGGCACGACCGGTTCCCCGGAATGGAGTTCGACGGTCTCGGACCCGAGGACTTCGCCACGAAGGAACAGGTGGCCGACTACCTGGCCGCCTACGCGGAGAGGATCGACGCGCCGCTGCGCTGCGGGGTCGAGGTGACCTCGGTGCGCAGGCACGACGGCCGCAGGGGCTTTCGTGTGGAGACCTCGGACGGCGTCTACGACGCGCGTTACGTCGTGGCCGCCACCGGACCCTTCCAGCGCCCGGTGATCCCGCCGATCGTTCCCGAGGGGGAGGGGCCGGTCCAGATCCACTCCAGCGGCTACCGCAACCCCGCTCAGCTGCCCGAGGGCGGCGTCCTCGTGGTCGGGTCCGGGTCGTCGGGCGTGCAGATCGCCGACGAACTCCGCGCCTCCGGGCGTCCTGTGTACCTGTCCGTCGGCCCGCACGACCGTCCTCCGCGCCGGTACCGGGGACACGACTTCGTCTGGTGGCTGGGCGTGCTCGGCAAGTGGGAGGCCTCGACCCCGCCCCAGGGCGCCGAGCACGTGACGATCGCGGTCAGTGGTGCGCACGGCGGCCACACCGTGGACTTCCGGGGGTTGGCCGACCGGGGCGTCACGCTCGTGGGCCGGACCGAGACCTACGAGGGCGGGACCGTGCGCTTCGCCTCCGACCTGCGGGAGAACGTCGTCGGCGGCGACGCGAACTACCTGGCGCTGCTGGACGAGGCCGACGCCTACGTCACCCGCAACGGGCTCGACCTCCCGGAGGAGCCTGGGGCCAGGGTCCTTGGGGACCTTCCGGACTCGGTGACCGACCCCGTCCCCGAACTCGATCTCGCCGCAGCCGGGGTCACCTCCGTCGTCTGGGCCACGGGCTTCTCCGCCGACTACGGCTGGCTGCCCACGGACGCCTGCGACGAGCACGGCAGGCCGAGGCACCAGCGCGGGGTCTCCAGCGAGCCCGGCGTCTACTTCGTGGGGCTCCCCTGGCAGTCGCGCCGGGGATCGAGCTTCCTCTGGGGGGCCTGGCACGACGCGAGCTACGTGGCTGACCAGATCTCCATCCAGAGGGGATACATGGAACACAACGACGCCCACCCGCGCCTGACCCACGTCCAGAGGTGAGAGCACCCATGACCACGCACACCCGCATCCGCAAGTTCAACACCCGCGAGACCTACCCCGAGCAGAACCTCGACAACGACCTCTGCCAGGCCGTCGTCGCCGGGGGAGTCGTCTACCTTCGCGGCCAGATCGGCCAGGACCTGGAGACCCGGGAGTCCGTGGGCGTCGGCGACGTCCGCGCCCAGACCGAGAAGGCCATGGCCAACATCGACCTCCTCCTGCGGGAGGCGGGCAGCGGACTCCAGGACATCGTCAAGGTGACGGTCTACCTCGTCGACCCGCGTTACCGCGAGGACGTGTACCGGGAGATGGGGCGCTGGCTCAAGGGCGTCCACCCGGTCTCCACCGGGATCGTCGTCCAGGCGCTGGCCCGGCCGGAGTGGCTGGTGGAGATCGACGCCACCGCCGTGATCTCGGGAGGCCGGGAGTGACCTTCTCCATCGCGGCACACCAGAACGGCAGGTTCGGCGTCGCGGCGGTGTCCTCCTCGCCGGCGGTCGCCGCGCGCGTCGTCCACCTGCGGGACTCCGTCGGCGCCGTCGCGTCGCAGAACATCACCGACCCCCGGCTGGGTTCGGCCCTGCTGGACCGGCTGGAGGCGGGCGCGAGCCCCGAGGCGGCCCTGGAAGAGGTCGTCGGGGCTGCCCCGAACTCCGACTACCGCCAGCTCACCGTGGTGGACGCCTCGGGTGCGGCGGCGACGTTCAGCGGAGGGCTCACCCTCGGCGTGCACGGCGAGGCCACCGGTCCGCACTGCGCGGCGGCGGGCAACATGCTCACCCGCGCCGACATCCCCGCGATCATGTGCGAGGCCTTCGCCTCGGCCGGGGGAGAGCTGGAGCAACGCCTGCTCACGGCGCTCTCGGCCGCACTGGCGGCGGGCGGTGAGGCCGGGCCGGTGTACTCGGCCGGGCTGTCCACAGTGTCCGGCCACGGCTGGCGCGACACGGACCTGCGCGTGGACTGGCAGGACGAACCCGTCGAGGCGCTGCGAGGGCTGCTTGACGTCTGGCTGCCCCAGCGCGACGACTACGTCCAGCGCGGCCTGGACCCGGCCGCCTCGCCCGGATACGGGGTGCCCGGCGATGACCGCTGAGACGCGCCGCCCGCCCGATGCCTCCGACCAGCTCGCGCGGCTGATCGCCTACTCCGAGACCCTGCACGCGCATCCGGAGACCGCCTGGCGGGAACACCGCGCCGCCGCGTGGACGGCCGAGCTCCTTGACGAGTACGGCTTCGAGACGACCACCTCCTACCTCGGCTTCCCCACGGCGGTGCACGGCTCCTACGGGTCGGGCAGCCGCAGGGTGGGCCTGGTCGTCGAGTACGACGCGCTGCCCGGCCTCGGCCACGCGTGCGGGCACAACCTGATCGCCGCGATGTCGGTGGGCGCCGCGATCGCGCTCCGGCCCTGGGCGGACCGTCTCGACCTGCGGATCGAGGTCGTCGGCGCCCCGGCCGAGGAGGGTGGCGGGGGCAAGGTCGAGCTGTTGGACGCGGGCGCCTTCCATGGCCTCGACCTGGCGCTGATGGCCCACCCGGGACCGGTCGACGCTCCCCGGGCCGAGCCGTACGCGGTCGCCCACGACCACGTTCGCTTCACCGGGCGGACGGCCCACGCGGCCGCCTACCCGCACGAGGGCCGTAACGCCAACGACGCCTTCGTGGTCGCCCAGGTGGCCCTGGGGCTGATGCGCCAGCAGCTCCCGCCCAACACCCGGGTGCACGGAATCCAGACCGTCGGAGGGGAGGCCCCCAACGCCATCCCCGGAGTCACCGAAGGCCGCTGGTACACCCGGGCCCGGACCCTGGCCGAGCTGGAGCCGCTCAGGGAACGGGTGGAGCGGTGCTTCGAGGCGGGGGCGTTGGCCACCGACACCGAGCTGGAGTTCACGCCCGAGTCCCAGCCCTACTCCGAGTTCCGCACGGACGAGCGCGCCCTGGAGATCTACACGCGCCACGCCCTGGCGATCGGTCGCCGGTTCGACGCCCCGGTGGAACACCAGACGATGAACCGCGCCTCGACCGACATGGGCAACGTCTCCCAGCACGTGCCCGCCATCCACCCCTACATCGGCCTGGACTGCTTCCCGGTGAGCAACCACCAGCCGGAGTTCGCCGCCGTGTGCGTGGGTGAGGCCGCCAACCGGGTCATCGAGGACGGCGCCACCCTGCTCGCGCGGACCGCCCACGAGTACTTCTCGTAGACGCGCGCGACCCGGCGCCCCGGGGTGGTCCGCTCAGTAGCGGGCCACCCCGGGCTTCCACAGGGTGGCCCGCTCGACAACGTAGACCTCCAGGTTGCCGACGCTCGCACCGCACGCGTCCTGGCGTTCGGTGGTGACCAGGGCCGAGGCGATCAGTTCCGCGCGGTGCCGCTCCTCGGGCTCGGAGTCGCCCACCGGGATCACCTGGCGCACGTGGTGGCAGCGCGCGCTGCCGCTGGTGTGCACCAGACCCACCACGTACGTGCGCTTCCAGCGCCGCAGGGCGGCCTGGTGCGGGATCACGTACCGGTAGCGGCAGCGCACCCGTGTGCCGTCGGGCAGTCCCGCCTCGGCCTGGTAGGTGATCGACCACCAGTTCTCGGCCACGGGAAGGACCGTCGCGTGCATGGCCCGCGCCCACGCCTCCAGGGTTGACCGGTCCTCGGCCTCGATGACGGCGGCGTCGCTCACGGCGTCCCCCGCGCTGTTGAACGGACCCCGGGCGCCCCCTCGAGTCACCCGCGGTTCTGACATGAGACCACTCTAGGTGGCGGTGGGGATGCGAAGGGTACAGATTGTGTCCCCTGTGCCGAGACCGTTCGCCCGCTCAGGACATCAGGCCGATTCGACCCGCCAGAACCCCCGCCCCATCGCGGCGCCGGGGATCGCGTGACTCCAGCTCCTCCAACACCATGCTGCGGGCGAAGGCGTTGTAGCGGACCGTCTCCGGCGCCGCCGCGTGCGCCGCCTCCAGCACCCGCAGCGCCTCGTCCCGCTGTCCGGCCAGGCGGTGGGCGCGGGCCTGCTCGATCCGGTGCCGGGCCCCGCGCGGCCGTGACGGGATCGCCTCCGCCGGGGCGCGCCCGGACTGGCGGACCGCCTCGTGCCCGCTGCGCAGCTCCACCGCCACGGTCACCGCGTGAGCGCCGATCACCGGCCGGGAGAACGAGGTCATCGGGTGGTAGTAGGACGCGGGCAGCCGTTCGGCGGCCTTCCGGGCGGTGTCCCAGTGCCGCCACGCCGTCCCCGCCTCTCCGCGCCGCGCCGCCGTGTACCCCGCCTCGAACCGCAGCGCGCCCCACACCGCCAGCACGTCCGTGTCGGCGTCCGGCAGGTGCCGCTCCAGGTGTCGGCTGACCTCCTCGGTGACCGCGTCCGCCGCCTCCCAGTCACCGGCGTCCCGGTGCGCGTGGGCCAGCAGCCAGGCCGCCACCCCCAGCGCGTGCGGGTCCTCCGCCTCCTGCGCGGCGACCATGCCGCGTTCGGCCACCCGCCACAGGAGGCTCTGCGCGGGCTGGTAGGCGATGAAGAACTGCGCCAGCGAGCACACCTCCGACAGCACCGAGCTCGCCGCGCGTCGCTGCGCCCCGTCCTCGGCGCCGCGCACGGCCCGCTGGGCGTCATCGAACAGCCCGGGGAGCAGGCGCCCCACCACGTCGCGGTGGTTGGGCGCGGCGTGCCGCGCCCGCCACGCCCCCGCCAGCCGGGCGCGCAGCCGCTCCACCGTGGGAACCGGATGGTCGTCGCCCAGCGTGAGGGCGTTGACCGACGCTCGGACCCTCGGCAGCAGCGTGTGCCCCGGGCCGCTGAACAACTCCACGGGCACGGACTGCTCTCCGGTGAGTTCAGCCAGGTCACGAAGGTGTAGTGCCTCCACCAGGCGCAGGAGGACCGGGAGTCTCGGCGTGCCCAGCCGCCCGGTCTCCAGGGCCTTGACCCACGAGGCGGAACGACCCACGAGGCCGCCCAGCACCTCCCTGGTCAGGCCTCGCCTGGTGCGGCTCAGCTTGAGACGGGTACCGAAGGGGATGTCGACCTCGTACGGGTCCGGGGTGCCGTCCACGGGCGCGGTTTCCTTCCCTGGGGGAGTCGCGGAGTCCAGGCTACGAGCCGTCTGCCGACCCCACGGCGCGAACACGACCACTTCCCCCGGTCGGACCCCGCGCACCGGGTATGGCCCGGTCGGACCCCCTCCGAGCTGCGGTGACGCCGTTCAGTTCCGTGTGCTGAGGGGCGGCGGCGGTGCCACCTGGGGGCCGCCGGGGCTGCGCAGACGCTCGAAGACGAGGTCGAAGGTGAACCCGGCGGTGAACCCCACCGGCACCACGAAAAACAGCAGGCGTCTGGCATCCAGCTCCACCAGCAGCTCCGGTACGGTCAGCAGCTGGGCGGCCACGTACAGCAGGACCGACACCGCGCCAGCGCCCAGCCCACGCGCGCAGGCACGCAGGGCCGAGGGGGTCCGACCGAACGAGTCCCTGATCAGCGCCCCTGACACCGCCGCGCACATCGGCCCGGCCAACAACAGGGTGAGACTGAGTGCGTCGGTCGGCCCCGGACCTCCGGCCAGCACGATCGACGCCAACGCGGCGAGCAACAGCAGGATTGCGCCGACCAGTCCGGCCGACTCGCGCCAAAGGCCCCACCGCCGGGCCCGTTCCTCGCGACGCCGTCGTTCGGCCCGACGCTCCATCTGCCGGCGCAGCACCTCGGTCATGCGCCGGGCCGACCCGGGTGACCAGGACTCGCCCAGGGCCCGAACGTCCTCGCGGTCCACGTGCTCACCGGAACCGTCCAGGTACACCCACACCTGCCGTGCCGCGCCGCCGAACACGGCCAACGGGACCACGGGGACTCCCTGGGCCAGCGCCACCACCCCGGTCACCCGGGTGGACCGCCCGCCCCCGGCCAGGACGATCCCGTCCACCTCGAACAGTGTCCGGTAGTAGGGCACCTCCCACTCGGCGCCGGTGTCGCGGATCGTGGTGACACGGACCCTCGACCCCTCGGGCAGGTCGGGCGCGTAGTCCTGGTGCCGGGGCGGATGGGCGATGATCTGGGCTTCGGGCGCGGAGGCGGCCGCGTACCCGCGCGCGACCAGGGTCTCGACGTAGTGCTCGTCGTCGGCGAAGACCACGAGGTCGTACCCGGCCAGGGCCAGTTCCCGGCCGAGCTCGTGGCAGGCGCCGCGCACCTGGTCGGTGGCGCTCAGGGGCGGCTGGTAATCGCGGGAGGAGTCGACGCTGCCGACCACGGCGATCCGCGGCCGCTTCGACGGGACGGGTACCTGCTTCAAGGAGACTCCATCACGGTGCGGGGAGGTCGGTCGGGGTGTCCTCCACGGAGGGCCGACCCTGGGGGAGGAGAGCGCGCAGGGCCGCCGCGGCTGAGGGGGCACCGGCGGTCTCGGACACGGCGAGGGCGAGCCAGGCGAGGGCGTGAGAGTCCGGATGCTGGGCGCGCAGGTGGGACACGAGCCGGGCGTGGCGCTCGGGTGCGGGTACGGTGACCGGCCAGTACAGGGGATTGAGGGCCCGGTCCCGGCGGAGCTCGCCGAGCCTGCGCAGGAACGCCGCCCAGCACACGGGATCGTCCAGCGCGGGGACCGTGAGCAGGACCCGCGTGGCCCGCTCACCGACCGTCCCGCGCGCGTCGGGACCGTCCTGTTCACACTCGGTGACTCTCTCGTGAGGGGCGGCCTCGTCCGGGGCCGGGGCCGGGCCGTCCGGGTCGCCGCCCGCCCTCCGGGCCACCGCGTCCCAGGCGGGGACCGCCTCCCGGGCGAGGGCCTCGGTCAGGGGCGGCAGGCCGACAGCCGCGGACCGGGCCACCAGGGCTCCGATCCGATAGCACAGGGCCTGGTACGCCGTCGGGTCGGTGAGCATCAGCTCCAGGACCCCGGCGTCCGCGTGACCGGGCACGCCCACCCAGTCCAGCCGCTGGCGCTCCCGCACCACGCGGGGGAGCGGCCCGCTGAGCGGCTGCCACACCAGGGGAAGGATGTGGTGGGGCGGGGTGCCGTCGTCGCGGAACCGGCGGACCCGCTCCTCGACGATCCACCACTCCCGGGCACACCAGGCGCTGTTGAGGTGGGTCTCGCTGAGCAGGACCACCAGCGTCCGGGTGGTGGCGCAGTGCCTGAGCAGCTCGGAGCGCCACCCGCCGCCCGGCTCCAGGGTGGGCCCGGTGGCGCCGAAGGCGTGGTCGTGGGTGTGCAGACGGACCATGCCCTCCAGATCGGCGTGGAAGCGCAGGACGTGCTCGCGGTCGGCCCTGCGTCCGCCGTAGCTCGTGAAGAAGGCGCTGGTACCGCCCGCTCCGGTGCCCTCTGTGCCGGTCGCCTCCACGCCCGTCGTCTCCACCATTGG
Source organism: Nocardiopsis sp. B62 (assembly GCF_018070675.1). Lineage (NCBI taxonomy): Bacteria > Bacillati > Actinomycetota > Actinomycetes > Streptosporangiales > Nocardiopsidaceae > Nocardiopsis > Nocardiopsis sp. B62. The sequence goes on from NZ_JAGPXK010000014.1 coordinate 96,458, forward strand.
CCCTCCCCGACCCCGTCGGCCCAGCCCCGTCACCGATGTCCGTGCTCAGATCTCCGGCACCTCCAGATCGATGTGGCCGCGTTCGCTGACGGAGTCGCCCATGTGCCGGGCGGTGCTGTTCAGGTAGTTGGCGTAGGCCAGCTCGTAGTGCGGGTGCTGGGTGCCGCACACCTGGTGGAGCTCCTCCTGGGTGCGCACGTCCAGCGCCACGGCCTCGGTGATCTCCCCCCTGGCCACCAGGGCGTTGGCCAGGTTCACCGCCGCGCCCAGCGCCAGGGGATGTCCCGGACCCACCTGGAGGTTGCCGGACAGTCCCTCGTGCGCCCGCCGGGCCTGGACCTGCGCCTCCTGGACGTGCCCGGTCCGGCAGGCGTAAGCGGCCAGGTTGGCTTTGGCCACCAGCGTGAAGGGGTGGTCCTGCCCGAACACCCCCGTGTAACCGTCGACGCACGTGCGGGCCTGACGGTGGGCCAGGTCGTGGCGGTGGGCGGCGGCCAGGCAGGCGGCCAGTTCCAGGGCCATCGCCAGGCTGCGGGGGTGCTCGTCGCCGTACTCGTGCCGGTGCTGTTCGTGGGTTCGGCGAATCCGCTCCAGCGCCTGTTCGGGGTCGCCCACGAGCCGCTCGTTCACCGCCAGTTCCTTGCTCGCGTGCAGCGTGTGAGAGGACAGCTCCCCGATGGTGCGGCGCAGCATCCGCGCCGCCTGGTGGATTTGCCGGTGCGCCATCACGTACTCGCCCGTGCGACGACGGTAGGTCGCGGTCGCCGAGGAGAGGATCCAGGTGTAGGGGTGGCGGTGGCCCAGGATCTCCCGGGTGACCCGGTGCGCCCGCTCGCCGACGGTCAGGGCCTGCGCGTAGTCTCCGGCAGCCGACAGCGACAGCGCCAGGTTGTGCTCGGCCAGGAGGGTGTGCTGGTGGTGGGGACCGCGACCGGCCAGATAGGCGGCGTAGGTCTCCCTGTCGTGTTCGAGCGCCGACCCGAACCGGCCCAGGGCCCGCAGGTCCGCGCCCATGCCACGACGCGTCAGCAGCGTGAACGGGTGCCGATCGCCCAGAACGTCCCGCTGGAGTTCGAGGGTGCGGGCGTTCAGCCGCCCCGCCTCGCGGTGCTGGCCGCGCGAGCGGTGCACGTTGGCCAACTGGGTGGCCAGGTGCAGGCGGAGCCGGTCGCGTTCGCCGAAGGCGTCGGTCCACGTGCGCAGCAGCGGGGTTCCCAGGTCCAGCGCCGCCTCCAACTCGCCCTTGCGGTGGTGGTAGCGCACCTGGTTGACCAGCCACCGGCGGACCTCGTCGTCCCCGCTCAGGTTGGCCTCGGAGGGGGCGATCTGCCAGCGCAGGTTCTGGTACCGGCGGTCGTGGCGGGGGTCGTCCGCCTCCTCGTCGTGCGGGGCGTAGGAGGCCAGCACCTGGCGCACGGACTCGCGGACCCCCGCGCGCTCCTCGGCGGGGATGCGGTCCCGGACCACCTCCTGCACCGCCGGGTGCACCGAGAACATCTTCAGCTGGCGGTCGAAGTCCATCAACAGGACCCGGGTGAGCTGGAAGTGGACGTGGTTGAAGTTGACCCGGCCGGTCCGGTACTGGGGGTCGGCCCCGGCATACTCGCTGACCGCGCGCGGTGACCGGAGCAGGTCCTCGGGAACCCCGTCGGCGGACAGGTGCGCCGCCAGCCGGATCAGACACAGGCTCGCCGGGTGGTACTGCTCCAGTTCGTCCAGGGCGAGGGAACTGCTCAGCCGCTCCTCGAACGAACCGGCTCCCCGCACCACCGAGGGTTCCCGTTCGTCGAGCAGTCGCGTGTACTCCACGACCGCCTCGGCGGCCCCGTCCAGGCGCTGCCCCGAGCCCAGCCACTCCAGCGCGCGGTGCAGCTGGGCGGGCAGGTGGCCCAGTCGGCGCGACAGGGTCAGGGCGGTCTCGGCCTCGATCTCGGGGAGGCGGTCCCGGAACAGTTCCACCACCTCGTCCTCGGTGAAGGGCCCCACCTGGAGGCAGCGCCGGTGGCCGTAGGCCTCCCAGTCGCGGTGGTAGGAGGTGATGATGACGTGCCCGTGATCGTGCGGGATCAACGCGTCCAGCCCACCGGGCGGCCCCGCGTTGTCGTAGACCAGCAGCCACCGGTTGAGCGGACGCCCCGACCGCAGGGCGGCCAGAACGGGGTCGGCCTCGGGGGAGCGGTGGTCGGGGAACCGTTCGGCCAGGGTCGCCGCCAGTTCCTCCAGGGACGACTCGACCTTCTCCGGGCGGTCCGCGGAGATCCACCAGATGAGGTCGTAGTCGCTGCGGAAGCGCCGGACGAACTCGCGGACGATCTCCGACTTCCCACTGCCCTGCATCCCCACCAGCACCACCGGCGGTTTGTCCTCCATGCCCTGCCCGAGGAGGTCGCGCAACCGCTCCAGGAAGCCCTCGCGGCCGCTGAAGTTCTGGTTGCCGTGCGGTGCGTTGCTGATCAGCTCCGGGTTGGGCGCCCCGGGGTAGCTCGGGCCCTGCCCCGGGCCACGGGAGCGGTGACTCGGGAACCTCGGGTCGAAGCGGGCCAGCAGGGCGCCACGGGCGTCCTCCTCCTCCCGGATGCGCAGGTTGATCCACTCGGCGTCGGGGAAGCCGTCCGGCGGGGCGCCCTCGTCGATGGTCACGCCCAGCACACGGTGGGCACCGTTGCCGCCCTGGTGCGGGGCGGTCTCCAGCAGACGGTGCAGGAGCTCGAAGGCGGGCGACCCGTGCAGGTGGGCCGAGACCAGCACCATGATGATGCCGTGCGCCGTGGTCTCCGGCAGGGGAGCGCCCGGCGCCGTCCTGGGCCGCACCACCCGGATGCCGACCCACTCCAGCTGGGGCTGGACCCAGTCCGCCCACGAACGGTCCCGGGAGTCGGCCAGCAGGATCACCGAGGCGACGGCGCCGTGCCGGATCTGCTCGAAGACCAGCCTGACCTGCTCACTCTGCTCCTGGGTGAGGTGACGCCCCCGGGGGACCGCGCCGCCGGTGAGGATGGAGGTCAGCCGCTCGTAGGCGTGGAACAGGGAGCTCGGCATCCATGTGCGTTCGAGGAAGGCCGTGAGGGTGAGGCGCTCGGCGATCCTCGCCTTGTAGGGGATCTCGGCCCGACCCCAGTACTGCCAGGGGTCGTCCTGGGAGCCCTCGACCCAGGACGAGAACGTCTCGTACGCGCGGTCCCGGAGTTCGTCCAGGTTGGGGAGTTCCAGGTCCACGCGGGTCAGGATCGGCCGGACCGGAACGTGCGGTGCCTCGGCGCGCAGCTCGGCGGCGATGCGGGCCGACTTCTGGATGGCGGTGGTGTTGAGGGTCAGGCAGAGGGCGACCTGGTCGGCCAGGACGGTGGCGACGCGCCGCCCCAGGAGCCCGTTGCCGGGGGCGGTGTCGACCAGGACGTGGTCGTATCCGCTGTCCGCCAGCGCCGCGCGGAGTTCGCGCAGGAAGCGCGTGGACAGCTCGCCGCGGGCGAACCCCGAACCGTGGATGGTGTCCAGTTGGGTGAGCCGGGCGGCGTGGTGGGTGCCCGGACCCAGGTAGCCGATCTCGCCCTCGGGGACGCCGGGGATGACCGGCCAGCGGCTCAGGTGTTCGACCTGGTCGCTGAGGTCGGCGCCGCGGGCGCACACCTCCGCGGGGTCGGCCCCCGGGTCGTGGCAGCCCTCGATGACACCGGTGATCATGTCGACCAGGCCCTGGGGACGCCCGCCGCGTAGTCCGAACAGCGGGGAGAAGTACTCGCGCAGTTCGGGGGAGCGCAGGTTGAAGTCGACGAGCAGAACACTCCGACCGGTGCTGGCGATGTTCCAGGCCACGTTGGCCAGGGACGTGGTGCAACTGCTGCCCGACAGGGGTGAATGGAACACGAGGATCTGTCCGACGGAGTTCGTGTCCCCGATTGCTTTGCTGGTCAACGCGGCTCCGGGGGAGGAAGTTTCCTTTTCTCGTACCTTCCCGTCGTCCCGTGTGTCCCGTACGCACGGGCTTTCGGCTTGGGAGAGAGGATGTTCCCACTTTTCATGGGAAGGAACCCCGGGGAACCTGGGTGAGTGGTGCGGGAAAGCGGCCGCAGTGAATTCAGGGGCCTTTGTCGCCGTTGTTTCTGAGGTCGGACTGGAGAAGGACCGGTGAGACGGCGAAGCCGTGCCGGGCGTAGGCGGGGACCGCCCGGTCGCTGGAGTGGACGCTCACCCTTTCCAGCCCGAGTTCGCGGGCCAGACCCAGCACCGCCCGGATCAGCTGTCCGCCGAGGCCGAGGTCCCGTAGCTCGGGGCGTACGTAGACGCACTGCACGTCGCCCGAGGCCCGCTCGAACGCTCGCGGTTGCGGGACACGCGGGGTGACCGCCAGCCACGCCATACCGGCCACCGCCCCGTCCATGACCGCCACGAAGCAGTGGTGGGTGTCCCGTTGGTCCCAGCCCCAGTCGACGAACCGGGCCGTGAACTCGGCCAGGGGCAGGTCCGGGGCTCCGTGCACCTCGGTCTCCCACGACCAGCGCAGTTCGGCGACGCCGGGCAGGTCCTCGGGTCGGGCCGGTCGGACGGTGGCTTCGCTCATGCCCCGATGGTGCCAGCCCAGCGGACACGGCGAAGCCCCCGGAGCGGGCCTGCGCCGCACCGGGGGCTCGTGGGTTCCAGGAGGTGCTCGGGTTCCAGGAGGTGCTCGGGTCCTCGGAGGTCCCTGGGGCCCGGAGGAACCGACGGACTCAGCCCCGGTACTCCGAGGCCCGATCCTCCGCCGTCGCCACCATCTGGTCCTGCCGTTCGCGGACGACGGGCCGCTCCGGCGCCGCCACCCGGCCCAGTTCGCGGTTCCGACCGTGCCGACTGGCGAGGGCGACCGCCGCTGACCGGTGCATGCCCAGTTCCTCGCCCTGCACGGCCAGGGACTCCCGAACCCGACGTCGATGGGCGTGCCGCGCCACGAAGTACACGGCCAGCGCGCTCAGGAACACCACCAGCATCTTGAACAGCACGCCGAGGAGGCCCTCCAACAGCGGAGCGTCGAAGAGCCAGTGGACGCCGATCGCCAACAGGAACAGGAGCAGGGCGCCGGTGGCCCTGCCCGGGGTGGGTCGCCAGGCCGAGGCGGCCAGGAGGCCGACCGCGGTACCCGCGATCGCCGACATCGCCCAGTGTGAGCCCAGACCGGTGAGACCGACCCGCAGGAACAGCGTCTGGAGCACCGAGGCGACACCGTCCGTGGCCCCCTGCATCATGATCGAGTTGAGAGCGTAGGTGAAGTCCTCAGCGAGCTGGAAGCCCAACCCCACCAGAGCGCCCATGACGAAACCGTCCACGGGGCCACGCACCACGCGCGCGGCCATCACGGCGATCAGCACCACCCCGGCGGTCTTGAGCAACTCCTCGTTGAGCGGTGCCGTCAGCGCCGCTCCCCACGCGGAACCGAACTCGACGCCGCCCAGCCGCGACCACGCGGACATCAACTGGGTGTTGGAGAACAGTGACAGACCGATCGCCCCGGTCAGGCCCCAGAGCACGGCCAGGAGCGAGAACGTGAAGCTCGGGGGCCGGACCGGACGAATCCGCCGCAGGACCCAGAAGCCGAACACACCGGCCACACCCAGCACCACGGCTGCGGCCAGAGTCTCAGTGGGGAAGACCCACATCGCCCCGAAGAAGTTGGTCAGGGTGAAGACGAAGCCGCCCAGGCAGAGCAGGGCGAGGGCCAACGTGGCGAACAGTGCCGGAAGGCGTTGGGTGCGATGCGGTTCGGGGAGCGGCGCGGTCAGGTGTTCGGTGCCCTCGTGGCCCTGGTCGGACTCCCGGGGGGTGGGAACCTGACCACTCGCGGTGGGCGGGACGTCGGGTTCGGGTCGTGCGTGGCTCATGAGGTCCCTTCCGTGTCCCGGTCGAACCGGATCGACTGGACCGTCCGTTCGGCGTCGGCGAGATCGGCCATGCTGGCGTCCGCGCCGATGGCCTGGGTCTCCACGGCGAAACCGCCGTTCGGAGAGGGGAAGACCGTCGCGACTCCGGTGTGCTCCTGCATGTGCAGGTCCCCGGTCAGGCCCTGCGCTCCGCCGTCGGAGGTGATCTGCTGCGGTTCCCCCAGGGTGGCCGAGGAGTCGCTGACCCTCACCGTCTCGCGCATGCCGTCCCAGAGTTCCGAGGCGTCGGTGCGCTCGGACGGCTCCACCACGCTCATGTGGAGGTTGACCGGTCCCTTGACGAAGCGCAGCTGCTGGCCCAGGGTGCTGGACCCGGTGTCGAGTTCCCAGCCCTCGTCGAAGGTCACCGACGCCCCGTAGCCCTCGCTGGACCCCAGGGTGACGGCCTGCCCCGGTTCCACCGCCTCGGAGGAGGGCAGCGCCGCGTTCACCAGGGCCCAGCCCCCCGTCAGGACCACGACCACCGCGGCCGTGGCCCCCAACGGGACCCAGTTGCTCCGTGGACCTCGTGACCTGGCGTGGCGTAGCTCCGTGCTCTCGTTCACCATCGCGCCCCCGTCTCCGCGCTCGTTCCGGTGTTCGCTTCCTGGAGACAGCGAAACACCCACAAAGGTGCCGAACAGAGAAAAGGGGGACACTTGGCGCAATTTTGCGGTGATTTCACCGACTCTGGGAGTGATGGCGAGACCGCGCGATCCAGCCCCGGGGTGGGAACACCCGGGGGCGACGTGGCCGAAGGTGGCCCCGATTCGCGCCACCCGCCCTCTTGGCGAACCCAGTCCCCCCGTGATGGGATGCCACCTTCAGCGTGACGACCGAACGGAAGCACGGGCGACCGATGCCGAAGCAGAGCACTGAGCAACTCACCACGGACCGTTCCTCCCTGGTCCACCGGATCCGCTACGCGTTGCGGAATCCGGGCCGGATAGCGCCCCACGTCCTGCGGTCCGCACGTGACCTGCGTCTGCGCCTCACACACCGGGACCACGTCTCCTACTACCGCGCGGTGATGGCCTCCGACGCGGCCCGGGACCCGAAGGCGGCGGTCGGCAGCCGCAACGAGGAGCGCTGGCTCGCCCTGGGCCAGATGCAGTTCGACTACCTGGTCGAGCACGGTCTCAAGCCCAGCCACCGGATGCTCGACATCGGTTGCGGCAACCTGAGGGCCGGGTGGCGGTTCATCGACTACCTGGACACCGGCGGCTACTACGGCATCGACATCTCCCCGGACATCCTGATCGCGGGCAAGAAGGTCCTGGCCGAGCGCGGACTCCAGCACAAGCTGCCGCACCTGACCCTCACCCAGGACCTGACCTTCGACTTCCTCCCCGACGACTCCTTCGACGTCGTCCACGCCCACAGCGTGTTCTCGCACTCGCCCGTCGAGGTCATCGACGAGTGCCTGAGCCACGTGGGCCGCGTGCTCGCCCCGGGCGGGTTCTTCGACTTCACCTTCGACCGCACCGAGGGCACCGAGCACCACGTGCTGCACGAGGACTTCTACTACCGCACGCAGACCCTGGTCGCGCTCGCGGAGAAGCACGGGCTCCGGGCCCGCTTCATGGAGGACTGGGAGGAGCGCCCGCACGGGCAGTCGAAGATCCGGGTCACCGCGGCGGAGTGAACCACGGGGTCGACTTCGGTCACTCTCGTCGGGGCGGTGAACGCGTGGTGTCACCAATGCGCCGGTTCGGTCGCGGGCAGCTCATGGTTCGGCGCCCTTCGCGTGCGAGCGTGTCATCAGTGAGTGCGACTCCCTCTGACCCAACGACTTCGACAGCCCGCTGGAGCGACAGGAGGACATCAGCCGCATGGTGCGGTCCCGGGCCGCCGATTCTCCTCCCCTCCCTTTTCGAGAAGGCGAGCGAGCCCGTCGGCGGCCCCGACCCGGAGATCTGCGTGGCGGCATGATGCGCCTGATTCTCAAGGGGGCCCGTGTGAAAAGGGTCCCCTTGCGTCTGCATTCACGAACCAGGGCCGTTTTGGCTCTATTGTCATTCTCCTCCCTAATTCCCGCCCAGGCGGAAACCGGCGTTCCGTGCGCAATCACCCCGGTCGAACTCAGTGCGCGGCATCAGGCGAATGCCCGGGGCAGGGGCTATCCCAGGCGGCGGATGTCGCCTCTGACGCGGTAGAAGTCGCCGCTGCCCGAGGTGAGCACCTCGTTCACGACGTAGCGGGCTCCCGCCCGGCGGATGTCCTTGGGGAACTGCACCCGCAGGGACGGGTCGAAGCCGTTGGAGACCACACGGACCCGCAGGCGGCCTCCCTCGTCCACGCACTCGACGACGATCCCGTCGGTGTCGGTGAGCTCGCTGGTCCGCACGGTCTCCAGCTCGGTGGCGGGGGTGACCGCGTCCCAGGAGGGGGCCTTGACGCTGACCGGCTCCGGGACGGTGCCCCGCTCCGCGGCCAGGATCGCCTCCTCGGAGGCGTCCACGCAGGCCAACGATCCGTCGGTGGTGACGATGTACAGACGGTCCTGGTGGAACTGCATCGAGTAGGCCGAGCCGCAGCCGGTGGCCAGCTTCCACAGGCGCCGCCCGTCCCTGGAGAAGCAGTAGACGGAGGAGTGGTTGTCACCCGCGAACACGTACCGCCCGTCCGGGGAGGCCGCGCAGGAGAAGACCGCCCCGTCGCAGCGGTAGGTGGAGCGGTGTACGCCGTCCTTGCCGATGCGGTCCACGGAGTTGCGGGCCGTGGCGGCGAAGACCTCGTCGCCCTCCTGCCAACCGAACAGCACCGCGCCACTGGTCGGCACCGACCAGCGTTCGTTCCCGGTGCCCGCGTCGTACATGGTGACGCCCCGGGAGTGCCCGTGGTAGACGCCCGACTCGTCGTGGCGGACCATCCACGCGGAGTTGCCCGCGCTGCGCCGGGACCACTGGAACTCGTCCTCGTGGTCGATCACGGTGATCTGGCCCGCGACGTCGGAGACACCGAGCACCCCGTCGTGGATGTCCAGCCAGAAGATGTCCACGTCCTCGGCGATCTCGTACGCCACGTGCGGGATCTTCGCACCCAGGTCGTAGACCTTGCCGTCGTCGCATCCCGCGTAGATCCAGAAGTCGTCGGCCACGATGCACTTGACGCCGTCCGGGAGTCCGTAGCGGGCGGTGACGGTGCCCTGGTGGGACAGGGTGTACACGTCCCCGCGCTCGTTGCCGACCCAGCAGCGCTCGTCGTCGACGAAGATGCCGAAGGCGGGGCTGCCCGAACGGAACCGCCACAGGACCGGCGCCAGGTTGGCGGTCGACCTCTGGCTGACGATCGTCCGCCTGGTCACCGCGCGCCGCTTGCGGACCCCGACCACGGCGGGCTCGTACCCCTTGCGCTTCTTCTCGGCGATCTTCCTCGCGGCCGTGGCCTCGGCCTTGGCGACGGTGGTGTGGCTCGCGGTGCGCGACTGTCCGGGTTCCCCGATCCGCCCGTAGCGGATGGTGACGTCGGTGCCGTCCACGGTCACCTCGTAGAACTTGTGCGCGCCGCCGCCCTCTTCCGAGAGCTCCAGGTAGGTGCGGGTGCTGGTCATGGGACGCCCTTCGACGATCGGGGATCCGGGCACACGTGCGGGAGACGGGTGCCAGGCAGGGGTGGGGAGGGGTACCTGCCTCCGGGAGGAGGCCGTGTCGACTGGTTCGAAACTATCGGTGGGTGCCGACATTCCGGTGCCCCCGTCCCCTGGTCGTCGGGGCAGGTGCGCATCGGTCCTCGGTTCCACTCCACGGTGTCGGCGGGTACCCGGGCCAGGTCCTTCGCCTCACCGGTGAGGTCGGCCCGGGCCCGGTGCGGGTTCGTGACGGCCGTTCGGCGTCCGCCCACGCGCCCAACTCACCGGATCGATGGTGCGCGCGCCCTCCAGGGTGCTCTCACCCGCGCGGGCGGCCTGTCTCGTGGCGATCCCCTCGTCAGGTGACGGTCCGGGGCGTTTCCGTGACGAGCGGCGCAATCGGAGGCCCCGGACACGAGGGGCCGGTCCGTCGACCCTGGAGGAGTCGGGCCGTCGCCGAACCGGCCGCCGCCCCGGCGGAACGGGCCGACACCCCCATCGACGTGGGCGTGCTCCGGGGCACGAGCCGGGCAGCGGCTCGGCCCCTCGCCTCAACGGAGTGTTCGACGCCTCCACCGACCTGGCGGGAGATCCTGGCCCCGTGACCAGGCCCCGCACGCTCACAGAGATCCGATTCTTCGAGAATCCAGCTTGTGGAAAACCGGACTTCGGTTAACGCCGGGTGCTAGCTTCCCAACATGGACACGCCTCGACACCTCACGGTCCTTCGCGAGAGTGGCACCCTCCTCGCCGACGCCGCCGAGGGCAGGCCGCACGCGCACGTGCCCACCTGCCCCGAGTGGAACGTCTCCGATCTGGTCTGGCACGTCGGCGAGACCCACCACTTCTGGAGGGCCATCGCCTCCGGGGAGTTCCGGGACCCCGACGGGTACGCGCAGCCGGAGCGCCCCGACGACGAGAAGCTCCTGCACTGGTACCGGGAGGGGTTGGCCGAGACCCTGACCGCCCTCACCGCGCTGGACCCGGAGGAACCGCGCTGGACCTGGTCCCCGCAGAAGAACGGTGCCTTCATCCACAGACGCATGGCACAGGAGACCGCCGTGCACGCGTGGGACATGCTCAACGCGATCGGCGGCCCGGCTCCGCTTCCCTCCGATGTCGCCTCGGACGGTGTGGACGAGTTCCTCACCTTCTTCCTCGGCCTGGCCGAGATGCTGGACCTGCCCAGGGAACCGGTGGGCCCGACGGGTGCGGTGCTGCTGACCGCCACCGACGTCGACCGCTCGTGGTCGGTGGACCACACCGGCCAGCACTGGCGGGTCAGCCACGCTGTGACCCGGGCCAGCACCACGGTGGAGGGCACCGCCTCCGATCTGCTGCTCACCCTCTGGGGACGGGCCGAGCCCGATGCGCTGCGGATCACCGGCGACGAGCAGGGCTTCGCCCGGTTCCTCAAGGTCGCCGAGACCGAGTGACCCGGGGCGCCCCTCCGGGCCTCGCGCCACGCGCTCCAGGGGAGGGTGCGGCGCACGGAAAACTCCGTGCCACGACGGGCGCGGGGGTGTTAGCTTCACTGCCATGTTGGACAGGCCCGTTGACTTCGACGAACACCAGATCAAGGACGCCCTGGCGGACTGGGGCATCCACGCGGAGGTGCTGACGCACGTCCCCCTGGGGTTCGGCGACCACCACTGGAGCGCCACCGACACCTCCGGTCGTCGCTGGTTCCTCACCCTGGCGGACCTCCATCACAAGCCCTTCCTCGGCGGCGACCCCGACACCGCCCTGCGCAACCTGCGCCGGGCCATGGACACCGCCGCGGACCTGCACGACGTGCACGGGCTCGGTTTCGTCGTGGCCCCGCTCCGCTCCACCGGGGGCGCCACCGCCCGGCGGATCGGCGACCGCTACGCGCTCAGCGTGTTCCCGCATACGGAGGGCACCCCCGGCGGCTACGGGCAGGAGCTCACGCCCGAACAGCGGGACCGGGTCCTGGACACCCTCGCCCGCCTTCACGGGCGCACCCCGCCCGCCGAGGTCCGGGCCGCCCCGCCGACCCTGGACGGAGCCGCCCGGCTGGCCGGGCTCACCGCCGACCCCGAGGGGATCGGTGACCGCGGCCCCTTCGCGGGGCCCACCGCCGAACTGCTCTCCGCACACGGCGCCGTGCTGCGGGAGCGTCTGGACGAGTTCGGCCACCGAGCCGCCGAGGTCGACGGCTCGCCGGCGGTCACCACCCACGGCGAACCGCACCCCGGCAACCTGCTGTGGCGCGGGTCCGGCCCGCTGCTTGTCGACTGGGACACCGTGGGCCTGGCCGTCCCCGAACGCGACCTGTGGCTGGTCACCGACGACCCCGACGAACTCGCCCGCTACACCGAGGCCACCGGGCACCGGCCCGACCCCGCGCTCCTGACCCTGTACCGGCTGCGCTGGGCGCTCCAGGACGTCGTGGAGTTCGTCGACTGGTTCGCCGCCCCGCATCTGCGCGGCCCCGACACCGAGCAGGCCTGGCGGGACCTCGGCGCGATCCTGCGCGGTCTGGAGCTCTGAGCCGGGGCGGGCCCGCCCCGGCTCAGCCGTTGAGCAGTGGCACGAACACCCGCAGTGCCCCCTGGCGCTTACGGAAGACCACCTCTGGTGATCCCTCCACGACCTCGCCGTCCACGGCCAGCAGCCGGGGCTCGTCCGGAATGGACAGGGTCAGCGACTCGGTGAGCCGCTCGGTGTAGCCCGCCCCGGACACCGTCCGCGCGAACAGGACGTCCGCCAGGGCACGCAGTCGGGGGAAGGGTGAGCGCGCGCGCAGCACCCGCACGTCCAACCGTCCGTCGTCCAGGCTCTCCCGCAGACCCGGCACCCGGGCGTGCGTCCGGTACCGGCAGTTGCCCACGAACGCCCACCACACCTTCACGGGGCGCCCGTCCACCAGCGCCGGGGTGGGCTGGACCTCGCGCAGGTCGCGCCAGAGGGCGAGCGCGAAGGCGGGCCACTTGCCGATCCGGTCCGCCCAGCGGTCGCGCACCTCCACCATGCGCGGATACGACCCGAACGACGAGGTGTTGAGGAAGACGCGCCCGTCGACCTCGCCCACGTCCACCCGTGCCAGCCGAGCGCCCGCGTAGGCGCGCAGGGCGATCTCGACCGAGGTCAGTCCCAGGGTGCGGGCGAAGTTGTTGAGGGTGCCGTCCGGCAGCACCAGCAGGGGTCGGTCGTGTGTGAGCGCCGCCGTGGCCCCGGCGTTGACGGTCCCGTCGCCGCCCGCCACCGCGAGTACCTCGCAGTCGCGGGCCGCCTCGTCCATCACCGCGGCGACGTCGTCGTCGGCGGAGAGCGGAACGATCCGCGCCCGGGGCAGCTGGCGGGCCACCCGGGTGGTGGTGTCGGCGGTGGTCAGCGTGGGCACTCCGGTGTCGCCGCCGCGCGGGTTGACCACGACGGTCACCCCCGAGCCCTCCGGGTCCACGTCCGCCTCACCCGCGGGGGTGGTGCTCGCGCCGAAGACGAGTTCGGGACGGGGCGGGAGGAGCGCGCGGGAGAGCAGCGCCGAGGCGGCGCCGACCGCGACCCCGCCGAGTACGTCACCCGGGTAGTGGACCCCGCTGTGCACGCGGGAGAAACCCACGGCGCCCGCCATGGCGGACACCAGCACCGACAGTGGCAGCGGGGCGTCGGACATCACACCGCCCGCGTAGCCCACCGCGGCGGCGGTGTGACCGGAGGGGAAGGAGGAGCTGAGGTAGGTGCGGTAGGGGACGCGCGCGGTGGGCACCGCGGAGCTGTCCGGGCGCGAGCGCCGAACCAGGTACTTGACCGCGGTCGCACCGGCGTTGGCGAGCCCGGCGGCGACGATCGCCCGCATCGCGGTGCGGCGCAGGCGTGGTCCGCCGGTGACCGCGAGTGTGGCCGAGACCAGTACCCACGGCGCCATGTTGTCGGTGCTCTGCACGAACTTCGGCGTGTAGCCGTCCAGGAAGGGGGTGCCCACTCGGGTCACACGGTCGTAGACGCGCTGGTCGATGCGTTGGAGTCGAGGGAGCAGTCTCATGGGGCCAGCCTGGTGGCTACCGGATGAGTTGTCCATAAGGCGCGCTTCGCCCTGGGAAGCGGCAGGAAGGGAGACGGTGCTCGGGGGCGACGACTGGGGAAGGGACGTCGCCCCCGAGCGCCACGGCTCAGTGGTTCACACCACTGGAACTTCCGTGGGCCTGCTCCGAGATTAGCCTGTCCTGTTCGGCTTGGGGTGGGATCCCCGTCACTGTGCGGGGTCGTCCCTGGGTGGCCGGTTCCGGCCCGGTGAAAGACGTTTCGGAGGGGGCTGGGGAGAGTAGGTCTTCGGGCGTTCCCCCCTGAGGAAAGGCGACCATGTCCACCACTGAGACCCCTGACCCGATCCACGTCGTGGTCCTGCACTCCGAGCAGCCGCTCTCCGTCGACCTCTCCGAACTCCACCCCGACTGTCGGATCACCGTGCTCACCGACGGCGCTCCGGGCGCGGTCAGTGAGGGGGTCGAACCCCCGGACGTCGTGTCCATGCCCCGCTCCGAGTGGGCCGACCAGCTCGCCCGCTGGGCGCGTGGCGGTGAGGTGGACGTCGTGACCAGGGACGAGACCTGCCAGGACGTGTGCGCCGACCTGCGTTCCGGGCTCGGGCTGGACCCCCGTCCCGCAGCTTCCGCCGACCACTGAACCCGCTCCTCCCAAGGGGCTTCGGGCCCCTTGGAGTGGCCCCTCCCGCCGCTGCTGGCGGTGGGGACCGCCGTGCTGGCCCAGCCCGCCGTGCGTCACCTCCCCCGGGACGCCCTGCTCCCGGCCTCGGTCTCCAGGCGCATGCCCTCACCGAAACCCGGCGTCCTGATCTCGTACGTGGGGCAGTTGGCCGTGGGCCGACTCCTTTCGACCGTGGGCGGGACATTCACCCCGGCGCCGCTCCAGCCCCCTTCTCCCCGTCACCTCCGCCTCTGCCGGGGCCGTAGTCGCCGGGCTGGCCGCGTCGTTCACCCCCCACTCCTGATCCCTTACGCGGACCGGGAGACCGACGACCTCCGGAAACGACCTGCTGTTCGGTGGGGAGGAACGCTCGGAGAGCGGGCTCGAGCGGGCCGAGGACCGTCCCTGGTTCCAGCCGTTGGCGGTGCCCGCAGCGGTGGTCTCCTACTCAAGGAGGAGGGCTCCGGCGTGCACGGCTGGCAGCCCTGACCGACCGTCCCAGCGCCCTCTCGCATTCCGTGAATCTTTTTTTCCCAACTACCACCAATCCGCTCCCCGACCTGCTCCGAATCACTGGTGTCAGCCAGACACCTGTTTCGCGAGAGGACGCATGAGCACACACCACAACGGGCGTCGCAGGGTCGCGGTCATCGGCAGCGGCGTCTCCGGACTGACGGCCGCGTACATCCTCGGCCGGCACGACGACGTCACCCTGTTCGAGGCCGACGACCGCCCAGGCGGCCACGCCCACACCCACCGCGTTCCCGGGGCGGACAGCGGCGAACTGGGTGTCGATTCCGGCTTCATCGTGCACAACCGCCGCACCTACCCCCACCTGCTGCGGCTCTTCGACGAACTCGGCGTCGCCACCCGGCCCACCGAGATGAGCCTGTCGGTGAGCTGCGAGGGATGCGGTCTGGAATACGCGGGCGCACGGGGTGCGCGCGCGCTGTGGCCGAGCGGGTCCCGGCGCAGCGCCGACCACGTCCGCATGCTCCTCGACATCCCGCGCTTCCACCAGGCGGCCCGTCGCCTGGTCTCCGTGGCCCGGAAGGTCGATCCCGGGGGCACGGTGGTCGGCCCCACCCTGGGGGAGTTCGCGGACCGGCACCGTTTCTCCCCCTACTTCACCGCGCACTTCCTCCTGCCCTTGGTGTCGGCGGTCTGGTCCTGCCCGGCCGGGACCGCCCTGGACTACCCGGCCCGCCACCTGTTCGGCTTCCTGGAGCACCACGGCATGCTCGGCATCTGGGGTTCCCCGCGCTGGCGCACCGTGGAGGGCGGCTCGCACACCTACGTGGAACGTGTGCTGGCGGGCCTGCACTCCGTCCGCCTGGGCACACCCGTGCGGGCCCTCGCCCACAACGGGGACGGGGTACGACTGAGCACCGACAACGAGGTGCTGGAGTTCGACGCCGCCGTGGTCGCCACCCACGCCGACCAGGCCCTCGCACTCATCGAACACCCCTCCGCCGACGAACGGGAGATCCTGGGAGCCTTCACCTACACGCGCAACCACACCCTGCTGCACACGGACACCTCGGTCCTGCCCTCGGACCGGGACACCTGGGCCTCCTGGAACCACCGGCTGACCTCCTGCGACCCGGGCGGCTCCCCGGTGCGGGTCAGCTACCACATGAACCGGCTCCAGGGCCTTCCCGAGGGCACCGACTACGTGGTCACGCTCAACGCCGACGACGACGTCAAACCCGACCGTGTGGTGGCGGCCATGGACTACGCCCACCCCGTCTTCACCCCGGAGTCGGTGGCCGCGCAGGGGCGGCTGCGCTCCCTGGACACCCCTGTCCTCGCCTTCGCCGGGGCCCACCACGGCTGGGGATTCCACGAGGACGGCTGCCGCTCCGGGGTCGAGGCGGCCGCCGCCTTGGGGAGGCGGTGGTGATCCCCGCCCTGTACGAGGCCACGGTGCGGCACGCCCGCGCCGAGCCCGTCCGGCACGCCTTCGAGCACCGCACGTACTACTGGCTGGTCGACCTCGACGCCCCGCCCCGCCTCCCGTGGCCGCTGCGAGCCCTGGCGGGGTTCCACCCCGCCGACCACGGTGACGGCCGTGCGGCGACCCTGCGCGCCGACATCGTCCACCACCTGCGCGAACACGGGATCGACCTGAACGGCGGCCGGGTGTTCATGCTCGCGCACGCCCGGGTGTTCGGGCACGTCTTCAACCCGCTGACCGTCTACTGGTGCCACGACCCCGACGGTTCCCCGCGGGTGGTCGTCGCCGAGGTCCACAACACCTACGGCGACCGCCACCGCTATCTGCTCCACCCGGACCAGCGGGGGCGGGCCAGCGTGCCCAAGGACCTGTTCGTCTCCCCGTTCAACGAGGTCGACGGCGAGTACCGGCTCAGCCTGCCCGAGCCCGGCGAACGGCTCGCGCTCACTGTCGCCCTCCACCGTGAGGGCCGCCCTCCCTTCACAGCCTCCGTGCGCGGCCGTCGCCGCCCCGCGACCCTCGCCCAGCTGCTCCGCCTGTCCGTGCGCCACCCGTTGGCGCCGCTGGTCAACGCGGCCCGCATCAGGGTCCACGGTGTCTGGCTCCACCTACGCGGTCTCCCGATCCGGGAACGCCCCGAGCCCGGCTGCCCCCGCACCGAGGAGCGCGGGCACCGCACGCGTGCTCCCGACAGCGCCCGCCCCAGTCCCGGCCATCCCCAACCACGAGGAACACGACCATGACCGCGACCAACCCCCACCCACCCGGCGCCATCGACCCGCGCCGCTGGCCCGACGTGGCCAGGGTCCCCGACAGCCGACTGCGCACCGCCGTGGCCCGCCTGATCGCCGCCCGCGCCGTCCCGGCCGTGGGGATCCGCCTGCACGTCGGCCAGGAAGCACCGCCCGCCGAGCTCGCCGAGGGGGGCGCCCCCGTGCTGTGGCTGCGCGACCCCGACGCCTTCCACGCCCGCCTGGCCCACGACGGCCTCATCGGGTTCGGGGAGTCGTACATGGCGGGGGAGTGGGACTCACCCGACCCGGTCGCCGTGCTCACCCGCTTCGCCGAGCACTACGAGGAGCTGGTCCCCAAGCCGCTCCAGCCGTTGCGCCACCTCACGCTGCCGCGCCGCCCGTCCTCGGACCGCAACACCCGCGCCGGGGCCCGTCGCCACATCAGCCACCACTACGACCTCTCCAACGACCTCTTCGCCCTCTTCCTCGACCGCACCATGACCTACTCGTCGGCGCTGTTCACCGACGACGACCCGCGTGACGCCGACGGCCTGGCCCGTGCCCAGGCACGCAAGACCGACCGGCTCCTGGACGCCGCGGGGGTCGGGGAGGGCACCCGGCTGCTGGAGATCGGTACAGGATGGGGTGAACTGGCCGTGCGCGCCGCCCGCAGGGGAGCCCACGTCACCTCCCTCACCCTGTCGACCGAACAGCGCGACCTCGCCCGTGAGCGCGTGGCCGCCGAGGGACTGTCCGACCGGGTCTCCGTGGAGCTGTGCGACTACCGGGACGCCACCGGCACCCACGATGCGGTGGTCAGCTGCGAGATGGTCGAGGCGGTCGGTGAGCGCTACTGGCCCGACTACTTCGCCGCGTTGGACCGGCTGGTCCGCCCGGGCGGAAGGGTCGCCCTCCAGACCATCACCATGGAACACCGCCTGATGCGGGCCTCCCGTGGCTCCTACACGTGGATGCACAAGTACGTGTTCCCCGGCGGACTCATCCCCTCGGTCACCGCCATCCGCGAACAGCTCGCCGCCCGGACCGGACTGCGGATCACCGACCGCCTCGCCTTCGGCCGGGACTACGCCGACACCCTGCGCGTGTGGCGCGAGACCTTTGCCGGGGCGGCGGAACAGGTGCGATCGCTCGGCTTCGACGACACCTTCCGCCACATGTGGACCTTCTACCTGGCCTACTGCGAGGCCGGGTTCCGGTCCGGGCTCATCGACGTCGAACAGATCACCATGGAGCGTGCCGCATGACGACCACCCACCCGCGTCCCCGGGGCGTCGCCCACATGCTCGGCCCCCTGGCCGCCGCCTTCTTCAACGGGGTCCTCCCGGTCCGGCTGCGGGCCTGGGACGGCAGCGAGACCGGACCGCTCGACGCCCCGCGCGTGACCGTCCGCGACCGTGACGCCCTGCGTCACGTCCTGGCCCGCCCCGGAGAACTCGGGCTGTCCCGCGCCTACGTCACCGGCGGCGTGGAGGTCGAGGGGGACCTCACCGACGCGCTGCGCAGGGTGTGGGCGTCGGTCGAGGCTCACGGCACCTCGGTCCCCGGTCCGCGCACCTGGGCGAGGATCGCCCGCACGGCCGTGGTCCTGGGCGTGGTCGGACCGCCGCCGCCCCCTCCGGTCTCCGAGGCGCGCGTCAGAGGACGGCGCCACTCACGGGAGCGGGACGCCGCCGCGATCTCCCACCACTACGACGCGGGCAACGACCTCTACGAGCTGCTGCTCGACGAGACCATGGCCTACTCGTGCGCGCTCTGGGACGGGGATGATCCCGGCCAGAGCCTCGCCGACGCCCAGCGCGCCAAACTCGACCTGATCTGTGACACCCTCCGCCTGAACAAGGGGGACCGGCTGCTCGACGTCGGGTGCGGGTGGGGATCGCTGACCCTCCACGCGGCCCGGTGGTACGGGGCGCACGTCTCGGCGCTCACCCTGTCCGCCCGGCAACGCGACCACGTGCTCGCGCGTGCCGAGGAGGAGGGGCTCGAACAGCTGGTCGACGTGCGCCTGCTCGACTACCGCGACGTCGCCCACGACACCTTCGGGCCCGGAGGCTTCGACGCCGTCGCCTCCGTGGAGATGGGCGAGCACGTGGGCCGCGACGGCTACGCGCCGTTCGCCCGCCAGCTCCACGGTCTGCTGAGCCCCGGTGGCTCCCTGCTGGTCCAGCAGATGTCCCGGCGCGGATCCCAGCCCGGTGGCGGTCCCTTCATCGAGCGCTACGTCGCGCCCGACATGCACATGCGTCCGCTCGGTGAGACCGTCGGCCTCCTGGAGGACGCGGGACTCGAAGTGCGGGGCGTGCGGGCGATGCGGGAGCACTACGTCCGCACCGCCCGCGCCTGGACGGACGTGCTGGAGCGGCGGTTCGACGAACTGGTCGCCCTCGCTGGTCCCGAGGCGGCCCGGGTGTGGCGCCTCTACCTGGCCGGAGGGTCACTGGCCTTCGAGGAGGGGCGCATGGGCGTGGACCAGATCCTGGCGGTCCGCCCGGACCCGGTGATCCGGGACGAGACCAGCGCGGAACCGGTCGCCGAGGCGGTGGCGACACGATGACCGCCCTCACCGCCTTCCTGCTCAACCTCGCGGTCACCGCGGTCGTGGTGTGCGCGGTCATGCTCACCACCTTCGCGGTCGCGGTCCGTGTGGGACGCCACGGCGTCGTGGACGTCGCCTGGGGGCTCGGCTTCGCCGGGGTGGCCGTGTCCACCGCCGTGGTCGCCACCGTCACGGGGACCGGTGACCCCGCGCGGACCTGGTTGCTGGCCGCCCTCACCGCCGTGTGGGGTCTGCGACTGGCCGTCCACATCGGGCTGCGCGGCCGCGGCAAGGGCGAGGACCCCCGGTACGAACGGTTCCTCGCCAACGCCCCGGGCAACCGGAACCTGTATGCCCTGCGGGTGGTCTACCTGCTTCAGGGATCCCTCCTCCTGCTGATCTCGCTCCCGTTGCAGGTCGCCGGCCACACCGCCGGCGCCCTCGGCTGGCTGGCGTTCCTGGGCGTGCTGGTCTGGCTCACCGGATTCGGGTTCGAGTCCGTCGGCGACGCCCAGCTCGCCCGGTTCAAGGCCGACCCCGCCAACCGGGGCCGGATCATGGACCGGGGACTGTGGGCCTGGACCCGGCACCCGAACTACTTCGGCGACGCCCTCGTGTGGTGGGGCCTGTTCCTGGTCGCCGCCGGGTCCTGGTGGGTCCTGCTCACCCTGCCCGCGCCCCTGCTGATGACCTACCTGCTCACCCGTGGTTCGGGCCAGCGACTGCTCGACGAGCACATGTCCGGCCGACCCGGCTGGTCGGAGTACGTCGCCCGGACCAGCGCCTTCGTTCCGCTGCCCCCGAAGAGGGTGACCACCCGGGAGTGAGCCCCCGCGGGCGGTCTCGCGTGGGAACACGGCAAACCCCCGGCCGGAGGGTGTGGAGTGGCCCCGGCCGGGGGCGGTTCGCGGGACGGGGCCGTTCAGGCGGCCCCGTCCGCCCCCGGGTCCTCGCCGATGCGCACCACCACGGCCTTGGGCTCGGTGAAGAACTCGCGGCTGTGGGCACCGCCCTCGCGGCCCAGGCCGGAACGACCCACCCCGCCGAAGGGCGCGCGCAGGTCGCGGACGAAGAAGCAGTTCACCCACACCGTGCCCACCCTCAGGGAGGCTGCCACGCGGTGGGCCCGGGACAGGTTCTCGGTGAACAGCATGGCGTTGAGCCCGTAGGGGCTGTCGTTGACCTCAGCCACCACCTCGTCCTCGGTGTCGAAGGGGGTGACCGTCACGAGCGGTCCGAAGACCTCCTCGTTGCGGTGCGGTGCCTCCTTCGGCAGGCCGGTGACCACGGTGGGGCGTACGAACAGCCCCGGCCCCGCCGCGCCGGTCGCCACGGTGCCGCCCCACTCCGCCACGGAGTCGAGGTATCCCGACACCTTGCGGTGGTGCGCCTCGGAGGACAGCGGGCCCAGCAGCGTGGCCGGGTCCTTGGGGTCCCCGGGCACCAACTGGTCGGCGGCCTCGCACAGGCGGCGCGTGAACTCGTCCGCGATCGACCGGTGCACGTACAGCCGCGACCCGGCCAGGCACACCTGCCCGGCGTTGGTGAAGGCCGCGCGTACCGACCACTCCACCGCCTGTTCGATGTCGGCGTCGGCGAACACCACGTTCGCGCCCTTGCCGCCCAGTTCGAGGCTGACCGGGGTGAGGTGGGTGGCCGCCGCGCGCGCCACCGCCGTCCCGGTGGCGCTCTCACCGGTGAAGGTGACCCGGTCCACCCGGGCGTGGCCGGTCAGCGCCGACCCCACCGAGTCGGGGCCGTAGCCGTGCACCACGTTGAGCACCCCGGGCGGCATCCCGGCTTCCAGGGCCAGGCGTGCCAGGATCGTGACCGAGGCGGGGGAGTCCTCAGCGGGCTTCAGCACGACCGTGTTTCCCCAGGCCAGTGCGGGAGCGATCTTCCAGCTCGCCAGCATCAGGGGGAAGTTCCACGGGGCGATGGCCACCACCACACCGGCCGGTTCGTAGCGGGTGTAGGCGTGGTGACCGGTGTCGGAGGGGTACAGCTCGGCCGGGGTGAGGGCGGCGTGGTCGGCGAAGAACCGAAGGTTCTCGGCGGTGCGCGGAACGTCCTTGTTCAGGCTCTGCGACACGGGTTTGCCCATGTCACGGGTGTCCGCCAGTGCCAGGTCCCGGCGGTTCTCCAGCACGAGATCGGCCAGCCGGTGCAGGATCGCACGGCGCTCGGAGCGGCTCATCCTCGGCCACGGCCCGGAGTCGAAGGCCCGGCGGGCGGAGTCCACGGCCAGGTCCGCCTCGGCCCCACCGCCAAGGGGGAAGCGGGCCCAGGGGCGGCCCGTGTAGGGGTCGACGCTGTCGAAGCCCGGACTGTCCCCGGCGTTGATCTCCTCGCCGTCGATGACGTGGCCGAACAGCTCGACGTCCGACTGTGCCCCAGCCATGTCAGTTCCCCTCCGGAGCGGGTGTGCCGACAGCGGCGCCGTTGGCCGCGTGCTCGGTGTCGGGACGATCCAGGCCCCGCTGCTCGGCCAGGGTGGTGCCCCCGGCCGACCACAGGGTGGGCGGTACCTCGCGGACGATGACGCGGATGCTCCGCGCCGGGGCGTCCAGGCTGGTCTCGACCGCTTCGTGCACGGACCGCATGAGCTCGCGCAGCCGCGCGGGGTCCCGGCCCTCGGTGAGGGTCACTTCGATCAGGGGCAAGGGAACTCTCCTGGGAGGGGTCGGGCCGGTGCGGTCCCGGCCGGGGACGGTGCCACACGTGGCGGCACCGTCCCCGGCCGTGGACGGATCAGTCCTGGAGGGTCAGTTCGGACATCTCGATGGGCTCGTGCAGGACACCCGTGGCCAGCAGCAGGTCGTTCCAGCGGCCCAGCTCGTCCACGTCCACCGCGCCCTCGGTCCACACCGGGAGCTCCATGGCATCGGCCTGCTCCTCGGTCGTCTCCGAGTAGGTCTGCACGATCTCCGCGGCGATGGCGGGGTCCTCGGCGAGCATGCCGTTGGCGCGCTCGATCGCCCGCGTGAAGCCCTCGACGGTGGTCGGGTTGGCAGCCACGAACTCGTCCGCCATGCCGATCCCCGAGACCGGGATGCCCTCGGCGATCCCGGTGTAGGAGGAGAAGACCTTGCGGGCGCCGTCCTTCTCGGCGCCGCTGCGGAACGGCTCCACCAGCCAGACCGCGTCCACGGCCTCCTGTTCGAGGGCGGGCACCATGTCCGGGAAGGGGTACTCCACGAACTCGATCCCGGCGGTCTCCACCCCCTGCTCCTCCAGCGAGGCGGCGATGCTCACGTCACCGATGTTGTTCAGGGTGTTGACCGCGATCGTCCTGCCCTCGAGGTCCTCGGGACCCTCGATGGGGGAGTCGTCGTTCACGTAGATCCCCGCGGTCTCCTCGGTCCCCCGCACGCCCTCGGCGACGATGGTCACGCCGATGTACTGGCTCTCGGCGAGGAAGAAGGACGGGTAGCTCGCGAAGGCCGCCTGGAGATCGTCGGAGACCATCGCCGGGACGGCGGCCGCACCGCCCTGCACGGGCTGGGCGGACACGCTGAGGCCCTCCTCGTCGAAGAAGCCCTCCTCGATGGCGATGAACACGGAGGCGTGGTCGATGATGGGCGTGATGCCCACGACCAGCGTCG
Organism: Nocardiopsis sp. B62; assembly: GCF_018070675.1. NCBI lineage: Bacteria > Bacillati > Actinomycetota > Actinomycetes > Streptosporangiales > Nocardiopsidaceae > Nocardiopsis > Nocardiopsis sp. B62. The sequence goes on from NZ_JAGPXK010000014.1 coordinate 119,444, forward strand.
TGGTCTCGTCGGTGGGACCGTCGTCGGCCTCGGAGGAATCGGAGCAGGCGGTGGCGGCGAGGACGAGGGCGGCACCGGCGCAGGCCACGGTCCAGCGCCTGCTCGTCGACGGGGTATCGGACATAATCATCATGATGGATTAGCGCCTTGGGGGGTCGGCGGGGCACGGTAGGGGGCCGCGCACCCGGCTGGTTGCTCGGTCAGTGGTTGCCGGAGTGGCTGTGGAGCGGTTCCGGCGCCCGATCGGAGGAGGGGCGCCGGATCAGGCGTGCGACCTCGCCGCGCAGGGCGACGAACTCCCGCAGTTCCTTGGTCTCGATCTGGTCCCTCGGCTGGGGGAGTGGCACGTCGATGGTGGTCACGACCGTGGTGGGCGGGCCCGAGAGCACGACCACGCGGTCGGCGAGGTAGACGCTCTCGTCGATGTCGTGGGTGACGAAGACGATGGTCATGTCGTAGCGTTCGCGCACCTTGAGGACCAGGTCCTCGAGGTCCTCACGGGTCTGGGCGTCGATGGAGGCGAAGGGCTCGTCCATCAGCAGGACCCCCGGCTGGTAGGCCAGGGCCCGGGCGATGGCCACCCGCTGCTGCATGCCTCCGGAGAGCTGGCTGGGGTACCTGTCGGAGTGCCCCTCCAACCCCACGGCGGCCAGCGACTCCGTCACCCTACGCTGGGCCTCCTCGCGTCCCAGGCGCAGGTGGCGCAGGGGAAAGCGGACGTTGCCCGCCACGGTCTGCCACGGGTAGAGGGACCGGGCGTAGTCCTGGAAGACCATCGCCAGTCCCTCGGGCACACCGTTCACGGGCCGTCCCTGGAAGGAGACCTCGCCGCCGGTGGGGCGTTGGAGCCCGGAGAGGACGCGCAGCAGGGTGGTCTTGCCGCATCCGGAGGGCCCCACCACGGAGACCAGCTCACCCTCGGCGACCGAGAAACCGATGTCCGCGAGCGCGGTGTGCGCCGTGGCACCGCTGCCGTAGGTGTGCGTCAGGCCTCTGACGTCGAGCATGGATGTGGTCCTCATGGTCGGGGCCTCACTGGCCCGCGGGTTCGGAACTGGGGCGGTTGGCGATCCGGTGCCAGGCCAGCAGCCGGTGCTCCACCAGGGTCAGGGCGAGGTTGAGCAGGTAGCCGAGGACGCCCAGGAGGGCGATCCCCGCCCACATGTCGAGGATCTGGAAACCGCGCTGGGCCTGGACGATGTGGTAGCCGATCCCGCCGGTCGCGGCGACCATCTCGGAGATCACCATCAGGATCAGGCCGAGCGCGAGGGCGGTGCGCACCCCCGCGAGGATCTTCTGCGAGGCGCCGGGCAGGACGATGCGGGTGAGGCGTGTGTGCAGGGGAACGCCGAACACGCGGGCGGTGGCGTGCTTGAGCGGGTCGATGGAGCGTACGCCCTCGATGGTGTTGATGAGGATCGGCCAGGACGTCCCGAAGGCGATCAGCAGCACCCGCATCAGGTCGTCGCGACCGAACAGCACCAGGAACAGGGGGATGAGCGCGGGTGGCGGCAGCGCGCGGGCGAACTGGACGACGGGATCGAGGTGGTCGCCGATCCGTCGGTTCAGGCCGATGGCCACGCCCAGGGCGACCGCGGTGACGGTGGCCAGGGCCAGACCGGCGAGCATTCGCGCCAGGCTGGGCAGGACGTCGTCGCGCATGCTGTCGGTCAGCCATGCCTCCGCCGAGGGCAGCCACAGTTCACCGGCGCGGGCCAGGAACTCGGTGGGAGGTGGGAAGAACGGAGAGCGCGCGTTCAGCGCCGCCAGTTCCCACACCAGCAGCAGTCCGGCCAGGACGGCCCAGCGCAGCAGAAACGATCCCAGAGTGCGCCCGGTGTGCCCGGTGCGCCCGGTCCGGCCCGATCGTGCAGGCCCCTGGGACCCCTGGCCGGGGTTCGCGGGTGCCGGTCGCACCATGCCGGGCCCTCGCGCGTTCGAGGTCGGCTCCACCGTCGGGAACGTCTTCACGTCTGTTCCTCCATGAGGCGCTTCCAGCGGAAGAGCCGCTGTTCACCGGCGCGCAGGAGCCCGTTCACAACCAGACCCAGGAGCCCGGCCACGATCGTCCCCGCGTAGACCATGTCGGTGTTGGCGCCGCCCGAGCTCATGCGCAGGATCCAGCTGCCCAGACCCTCGGCGGCACCGGCGAGCAGTTCGGCGCTGACGGTGACGATCAGCGCGATCGCGGCCGAGATCCGAACCCCGGCGGCGACGAAGGGGGCGGTGGACGGCAGGACCACCCGGGCCAGGACCGCGAGCCGGGGCACCCCGAACACCCGGGCCGACTCCCTGGCCAGCGGCTCCACGGCCCGCACCCCGTAGAGGGTGTTGAACAGGATCGGCCACAGTGCCGCGTAGGTCACCAGGGCCACCTTCATCTCTGCTCCCTGGCCGAAGACGAGGATGGCCACCGGGATGAGCGCCACGGAGGGGATCGGGCGGAGGAACTCCACCACCACCGAGGAGGCGCGTTCGACCCAGCGCAGGGAGCCCAGGAGCAGTCCCAGGCCGACACCGGCGACCGCCGCGATGGCGAGGCCGGTGACGGCGGCGGTGAGGGTGGCGGCGACCTCGGTGAGGAAGGTCGGGTCGACCAGGAGTCGCCCGGTGTTGGCCAGGACCACGGAGACCGGGGGCAGCGCGGACGAGTCCACACCCCAGCGGGCCACGGCCTCAGCGAGGCACAGGGCGACGACGACGCCGACCAGACCCCGGCGTAGGGTGCCGAGGGTCGACGTGCGCGGACCGTGGTCCAGGCGACCACGCCGCGTGAGGGAGTTCAGGGGGGTCACGTCGGAACGCTCCTGGAGGATGACGGAATGCAATCACTCTATTGATTATGGTTAATATGTCAACGTGCGTCCCTCGAACTCCACGAAGCCCGCCCTGTCGCCCCTGCCGTCCGGTTCAGCCCGGCGGCGTGCGTGTGCTGCTGCGCGGCGGTGTGTGTTCGTCGGCCGCGCGTCTGGCGAGCCGGGCGTCACCCGAGGCGATGGCGTCCACCAGGTTGCGGTGCAGCTGGAGGTTGGCCTCGAAACCCGCCTCGAAGCCGGGGTCCGCCGCGATCTCGCGCACCGATTCGCGCGCGTTGTCGAGGAGCGACACGTACAGGGTGCTCAGCAGCTGGTTGGAGGAGATCCGTGCGATCTCCTCGTGCAGCTCCCAGTTGCGGGCCAGATAACCGGCCGGGTCGTCCCTGAGGTCCGCCATCAGGGCCACGATCTCCCGCAGGCGTTGGATCTGTTCTCTGCCCGCCTCCCGCGCCGCGTGCTCGGCGATGGTGGCCTCCAGGGCCTCACGGACCTCCAGGCTGTTGGCGACCGACAACGCGTCGTCTCCCAGCCCCAGGATGAGGTGGCTCAGCCGGATGTGCGCACTGGGGGAGCTGACGAAGATGCCTCCGCGGGGGCCGGGACGCGCCTCCACCAGACCGCGTGTCTCCAGGAGCCTGACCACCTCGTTGAAGGTGCCGACGGAGACCTCGAACCGCTGGCGCAGCTCCTCCTTGGTGCCGAGGCGGTCACCCGGGCTGACCTGCTTGTTCATGATGATGCCGCTGATGTGGCGCACCACGCCCTCGGCCTTGGACATGCGCTCGGGCAGGGGTCCGCCCATGGTGGGCCAGTCGCTGTAACGATTCGCCATAATGATCATAACTATACGACCTTCCGGCGAATCACCCAGGTGAGGGGCCTGCCCTTTGACTCCGAGGGCGCTTCGGCGGTCTTCGGCTCCCTTCGTGGACCCCGCTCCGCACACCCTCCGGGAGCCCGCTTTCCCACCCCCTCCCCCTCCGGCGCCACCGCGCGTACCCCCGAACCGCCTCCCCAGGAGACCCCGTGGACCCCACGACGACCGAAGCACTGATCGCGGCCGGGACCACCCTGGCCCGCCACGGCCTGGTCGACGCCTTCGGCCACGTCTCGACCCGGACCCGCGACGGTGGTTGGGCCATGACCCGGGGTGTCCCCCTCGGCACCCTCACCCCCGACGACGTCCGGCCCTTCGACCCCACCGCCGCCACACTCAGCCCCTCCCTGCCGAAGGAGGGGTGGATCCACCGCGCCATCGTCCGCGCACGCCCCGACGTCGGGGCGATCTGCCGGGCCCAGCCGCCCACCGCGACCGCCCTCGCCTCCGCCGGGGTGCCCCTCGTCCCCCTGCACGGGCAGGGCTCCTTCCTGGGGCCCCGCGTCCCGGTACACGAGGACCCCAGACTGGTCCGCGACCCCGAGCACGCCGCACGGCTCGCCCGCGACCTCGGCCGGGGCCCGGCGGTCCTGATGCGCGGGAACGGGGCCGTCACGGTCGGCGGCTCGGTCGCGGAGGCGGTCGCCCTGATGTGGGTGCTGGAACGCTCCGCCCTCATGAACGCCACGGCCTCCGCCGCTGGAACCGCCCGCCCCCTGGCCGAGGACGAACAGCGGGCCTGGCGCGAGGTGGCGCCGGAGCTGTGCTCGCGCATCTGGCTGTACCTCGCCAACGAGGAAACCCCCCAAAGGAGATCCACGCGACCATGATCGAACTCAAGGACATCGCCTACGTGCGCTCCGGCGCAGCCGACCTTCGCGCCGCCGTCGACTTCGCCACCGACGTCGTCGGCATGGAGCTGGTCCAGGAACAGGACGGGATCGCCTACCTGCGGGTGGACCACCGCCACCACTGCCTGGCCTTCGTCGAGGGGGAGTCCGGGGTGATCAGCTCCGGGTTCACCGTCTCCGACCTCGACGCGCTCGCCGACGCCGAGACCGAACTCGAGGCCGCCGGTCTGCCTGTGCGGCGCGGCAGCAAGGAGGGCGCGCGGTCCCGGAGGGTCCACGACTACCTGACCTTCGAGGACCCCTTCGGCAACCGGATCGACCTGGTCGTCGGTCAGACCCACCTGACCACCCCGGTCGCCTTCTCGCGTCCGGCCGGGATCACCGAGTTCGGGCACATCTGCTTCGACGCCCCCGACATCTATGAGGCCGGACGGTTCTGGACCGGCACCTTCAACGCGAGGGTCTCGGACTGGGTGAGCGACGTCGCCTGCCTGATGCGCATCGACCCGGTGCACCACAAGCTGGCGGTCTTCCACGGTGAGCGCCCCGGGCTGTGCCACATCAACTTCCAGGTGGAGTCCATCGACGACGTCATGCGCTCCTGGAACTTCCTCAAGAGCAAGGGTGTGGAGATCGAGCAGGGGCCGGGCCGCCACCCGCAGTCCACCGCGATCTTCCTGTACTTCAAGGGGCCGGAGGGCCTGACCTACGAGTACTCCTTCGGGGTGCGGCGCATCCCCGAGAACGAGGACTGGCAGCCCCGCTGGTTCGACCTCAACGAGCCGGGCGCCATCGACATGTGGCTCGGGGAGAACAAGCGGGTGAGCACCCAGCACCAGGTGTCGTCGGACAGCATCGCGCTGTCCGACTGACCCGCCCGACGGACGGGAGACGGGGCAGCCGTACACCGCCCCCGCCTCCCGTCCGTTCCGGACTCAGACCGACGGGATCTGGCCGCCGTCGACCCGGACGATCGAACCGTTGACGTAGGCGGCCTGCCTGCTGGCCAGGAACGCGGCCACCGCGCCGTACTCCTCCGGGTCGCCGTAGCGGCCCGCCGGGACCGTGGCCCGGCCCTTGGCCTGGGTCTCCTCCAGCGACGTACCCTCCCGCTCGGCGCAGGCGCGGTCCAGCGACGCCACGCGCGGGGTGGCGATGCGGCCCGGGACGATGACGTTGGCGGTCACCCCGTCGGCGGCCACCTCGTTGGCGACCGTCTTGGACCAGGAGTGCAGCGAGGCACGCAGGGTGTTGGACACCCCCAGGTTCGGGATGGGCGTGATCGGCCCGCCCGACGTGCTGGTGATGATCCGTCCCCAGCCGCGCTCACGCATACCGCCGACCACGGCGTCGGTCAGGCCGATCACCGGGAGCACCATCGCGGCGTACATGCTCTCCCACAGCGCCGGGTCCTGACCGAGCGCGGGGGTGGGCGGCGGGCCGCCGGTGTTGTTGACCAGGATGTCGACCGGGCCCAGTTCGTCGACGACGCGGGTCACGACCTCACCCGCGCGCCCGTGGTCGGCCAGGTCCCACGCGATTCCGACGGCGTCCACCCCGTGGGCGCGGCAGGCCGCGACCGTCTCGTCGAGACGCTCCTCGTTACGGCCGGTCACCGCGACCCGGACCCCTTCGGCGGCCAGCGCGACTGCCATCGCGCGGCCCAGTCCGGAGCTGGCCGCGGTCACGAGCGCGACCTTCCCAGCGATTCCCAGATCCATTGTTCTCCTCAGACTTCCTACGACTGCTGACGGCATCTTGGCAGTACCGGGGAGACCTGGGACACGCGGGGCCTGGTCAGTGGGGGCTGGGGCAGCGTCGAGGGCGGTGACGGTGGACCCGGAGTGCCGAGGGGGCTACACAGAGGTGATCCGTCGCCATTCCCGGCTGATCCGTTCACGGTGGGCGGCCAGACGCGAGGTGCGGTTCACCGTCAGCGCTCCCACGAACCGCCGCCCCAGGTGGTAGGAAACCTCCAACCGGGAGCGGTCCGGATCGTGCTCGTGGACCCGGGTCAGGTCGGCGAGCCCGGGCAGCCCCACCGACCGGATGCGCAGACCGAACTGGTCGGACCAGAAGGAGGGTACGGGGTGGTCTCCCGGATCCTCATGGCCGAGCAGCGCGGCCGCGACCGCGTCGGCGTGGTCGACGGCCTCGCTCCAGTGGCCGATGCTCAGGTGCGTCGGGGACCCGTCCCCTGGCAGTGGATGCGGGGTCGCGGCCGCGTCGCCCACCACCACGATGTCCGGCACCGGGCCCGCGTCCACCGTCAGGGCGCGACCCCGACGGTCGCGGGCCACCCCGCGGGCGGCCCCTTCGCTCAGGAGCAGCCCCGAACCCCGGAGCCATCCGGTGTTGGGGCGCGCGCCCAGCGCCAGCAGCGCCGTGCGTGCCCTGATTCGGCTCCCGTCGGAGAGCACGGCGCCCTGGAGCGTGCGCCGACCGACGAAACGCGTCACCGTCGTGCCGAGCCGCAGGTCCACCCCGGCAGCCGTCTGGGCGCCCGCGAGCACCGAGCCCACCACGGGACCGACCGCGCGCTCCATGGGCTGGTGGGCCGAACCCACCAGGGTCACCGGCACGTTCAGGGTGCGTGCGGCCGAGGCCACCTCCGAGCCGAGGAAACCGGCGCCGACGACCAGGAGTGGCCCGCCCTGCGCCAGAGCGTGGCGCAGACGCAGGGCGTCCCCACGTCCACGCAGCGTGTGGATCCCCGATCCGGGCAGCGATCCGGGACCGGGCCACGGGCGGGCGGCCGCCCCGGTGGCGATCACCAGGCCGTCGTAACCCAGGTCGGTTCCGTCGTCGAGGCGCAGCCGTCGCCCGGCTCGCTCCAGACCGACCGCGCGGCGGCCCAGGAGCCACCGGGCGTCCAGATCGGACGGGACCGGCAGGTCGGTGTCGTTGGCGGCCCGGTGGCCGGTCAGGACCTCCTTGGACAGGCCGGGTCGGTCGTAGGGGCCGTGGGGCTCCTCGCCCACCACGGTGAGGTCCCCGTCGAACCCGCGTCCCCGCAGGGCGACCGAGGCGCGGAGCCCGGCCAGGCCGGCCCCCACCACGACCACTGATCGCGGGCGCCTCATCCGCTGGCGCCGTCGAGCGTGATGGCACGGACGGGGCAGCTGACCACGGCCCGTTCGACGGCCGGGCCCCGTTCGGGGTCGGGCGAGGGCTGGTAGAGCAGCTCCTCGTCGTCGTCGAACTCGAAGACGTCGGGTGCGGCGAAGACGCACTGGCCGTGGCTCTCACACCGCGCGGTGTCGACGTGGACCCTCATCGGTGGGTCTCCTTCGGTCGGGCCGGGGTGACCGGCGGGTTGAACTTCGAGTACTGGGGAGGGCCTTCGGCGAGCAGACCTCCCGAGGGGACCGAGACGACGCGGTCGACGGAGAACTCGACCGTGCGCTCGCCGGGCTCCGAGCTCCAGACCACCCGGGCCTTCCCCGTGACCTGGAGCAGACCGCCGCTCTCCCAGTCCGGGACCAGGAGACCGGCCCGAGGGTCCAGCCAGAGGTTGCCCAGGGTGGTGAACATGGCGTTGCCCACGTAGTCGGGCCAGCTGAGCAGGGTGGGGGAGTGGGCCCTCAGGAAACCGGGAGCCCCGCCACGGTGGTTGGCGTCGGCGCCCGCGGAGCCGTCGGTGGTGGCGACGAAGAAGGTGTCGCTACGACCGACCAGGTCCAACTGGGCCTCGGTGAGCCGATCGCTCTCGACGGCGGGCTGGCTGGCGCGCGGGGTCGGGATCGGTGACCGCCTCTGGATGTACTTGGGGCAGTTGGCGAAGACCTGTGAGGTCCTCATCCGCAGTCCGTCCCCACCGGGCCAAGGGGTGGTCCTGCCGTTGATCCTCATGCGCCGCCGGGTGCCGGGTTCCAGGGCGAGGGCGCCGACCGTCGCGGGGCCCCGGCCGAGCACGTCGGTCAGGGGGTCGTCGGGTCGGGGCAGGGCCCCGATGTCGAGTCTGCGTCCGTCATGGACACCCAGGAAGCCGGGCGCCCCGGTGAGCAGGGAACACCACATCCGACCCCGGGTGTCTGCCGCGCCCACGACGAGCCACCGCTGGGTGGAGAGGAAGTCCGCCGCGACGTCGGGGATCGCGTCGTGGATCGCGCCTGCGGCGAGGGCGGCCTGGTCGGCGAGGGAGGATCTGCGCTGGACCGCGCTCTCTCCCGCGTGGTAGGTGGCCATTTCCGTTCTTCCTTCCGGGACCCGGTGCGGCGCCCCCGCTGGGGCGCCGCACCTCGTTCGGGGGTTCGGACAGCGGGCTGAGAAGGTGCGGGGCTAGAAGAAGCCACAGGTGGGGGCGGCGGAGACGGGGGCCGTCGCGTCCTCGGCTCCGGCGGGCGCGTAGATCTCCAGGCGGATGCCGTCGGGGTCGTGGAAGAAGATCCCGCCGGAGGAGGAACCCTCACCGTGGGGGACCACGCCTTCGTAGGCGAAGTCCACCGCGATCTCCAGGAGGTCCGCCTCGGCTCGGCGTACCTCCTCGACCGTCGCCACCTCGAAGGACAGGTGGTGCAGTCCGGCGGTGTCCCGCCGGAAGCCCTCACCGCTCTGCTGCCAGAGAGTGAGGACCAGGCGTCCCTCGCGGCCGAGGAAGACGTACTCGCGTTCCCGCTCACCGCCCTCTCCCAGGACCTCGAACCCGAAGACGCGCACGTAGAAGTCGCGTGAGCGCTGGATGTCGGTGACGTTCAGGCCGACGTGTCCGGTCCGGATCGTGCTCGGCGCCATGGCGCACCTCTCTCGGTCGGGGGCGTCGCCCCTGTCTTTAACCTTCGAAAGGGACTTTAGGGGTTAGAATGTGGAGCGTCAACCGCTCAAGTGAATGTGAAGGGTTAGGCGAGCGGGCTTGGTAGTATCCGGCCCATCCCCCGCGGCGGCGGAGGCCGACGACACCGAGACGGAGAGGAGGACCGATGCCCGACGAGTCACCGCGACGGCGCCCGCTCCTCAGGGAGCCCGTCTCCGTGGACCTGGTCAACACCCGGTGGATCGATGGCGGGGTCCCTCACGACCTGCTCGACACCCTCGACGGCCTGGCCCAGTGGCTGCGCGAGAGCGATCTCGCGCCCCGCTTCGAGGCCGGGCCCCAGACGTTGGGCCACCTCCTGCACGCCCGGGACGCGCTCGCGCGTCTGCTGGACGACCCCGGAGAACCCCACGCCACCGCGGACCTCAACGCCGTCCTCGCGCACGGCAGGGTGATCCGTCACCTCTCCGAGGGGCACTCCGCCAGCACCGTGGAGTTCGACGCCCCGGAGTGGGGTCCCGCCTGGACCGCTGCCGCCGACTTCCTCGACCTGCGCGCACGACCCGACCGCATTCGAGGCTGCGCCAACCCCGCCTGCGTCCTGCACTTCTTCGACACCTCGAAGAACGGCACCCGCCGCTGGTGCTCCATGTCGGGCTGCGGTAACCGCGCGAAGGCCGCCCGGCACCACGCCCGGGAACGGGCGGGCCGGACGGCCTGATCACGTAGCCCCGCCCCACAGCCCGTAACGGCACCGGGGGCGCGACGGCCCGTCAGCTCTCGTTGGGCACCACGACCGCGCGGCCGCTGATGTCGCCCGCCTCCAGCCTCCGGTACGCCTCCAGGGCGTCTTCCATGGAGAACCGCTCGACGTCCGGGCGGATCTGCCCCGCCCGGTACATGTCCACCACCTCCCAGAGTTCGGCCACCGAACCCCAGTAGGTGTTGGTCAGGTACGACTCGTACGGATTGGTGAAGAACGAGAACTCGTGGGTGCCACCCGCGATACCCACGATGCTCACCCGGCCACCCTGGGCCACGGTCGCGGCCGCGGTCGACACGGTCGGCCCCGCGCCGACGAAGTCGAAGACCGCGTCCACGCCCCGGCCCCCGGTGAGCTCCCTGATCCGCTCCACCTGCCCCTCCCCGGCCTCGACCGTGATCGCTCCGTTGGCCTCCGCCCGGGCGCGGGCCTCCTCCTTGACATCGGTGGCGATCACCGTGGCCCCGGTCAGCGCGCGCAGGATCTGCACGCCGATCTGCCCGAGCCCGCCCAGGCCGATCACCAGCGCGTACCGGCCCCCGCCGCCCAGGTGCGGCAGGGCGGACCTGATCGCGTGGTACGGGGTCAGTCCGGCATCGGCCAGCGGCGCGGCGGCCACGGGGTCGGCGTCACCCAGCGGGATGAGGTGCCGCTCGGGCACGGTCATGTACTCGGCCATCCCGCCGTCACGGCCCAGACCCACCGCCATGTAGGGCATGGTCGCCACGTTCTCGCAGTAGGTCTCCAGGCCCGCGGCACACTTGCGGCAGTGCTGGCAGCCGATCGGGCCGTACACGAGGTAGGCCTCGCCCACCCGGACCCGTTTGCTCACCGCGCTGCCGACGGCCTCCACCCAGCCCGCGTTCTCGTGGCCCAGGACGAACGGCGGCTTCTGCGCCCCCGGCTGCCCCTCCTTGAACAGGCGGTACACGCTGATGTCGGAGTGGCACGCGCCCGCGCCCGCGACTCGCAGGAGGACCTCCCCGGGTCCTGGTTCGGGGGTGGGAACGTCGGTGAGTGAGGGGAACACCTCGTAGTTCTCGAACACCACTGCGCGCATGTGCGGTCTCCCCCCGCGTGAGGCGCGGCGCCCGTTCGGGGGCACCGAGGACAGGACACTGCCGTGCCCGGTAGTCCACGCGAAGCTAACACCGGGCGACACGCACGTCACCCAAGGGGCGTGCACGGAACCGTCCGCATTGTTTGACCCCGATTCACCGATCCTCCCGGTGAGTTGCGGGAACGCCCAGGGTCAGTACGGGTGAGAACACAGCGATGCTCAGGGAGGACACCATGTTCGACAGCACCAGGGCCTTCGGCTCCTTCGCGGTTCCCGACACCGATACCGCCCGCGCCTTCTACGGTGACACCCTCGGCCTCGCCGTCAGGGACGTACCCGGCATGGAGGAGTACGGCCTGTTGGAGATCGACCTCGGCAACGACCGCGCCATCCTCGTCTACCCGAAACCCGACCACCGGCCCGCCGTGTTCACCGTCCTCAACCTGACCGTGGACGACATCGACGCCGCCGTGGACGGACTGGTCGACCGGGGGATCACCATGCTCCGGTACGACGACTTCGACCAGGACGAGAAGGGCGTCGTCCGTGGCGGCACACCACTCGTGGCCTGGTTCACCGATCCGGCTGGCAACGTCATCGGACTCATTCAGGAGTAGTCCACGCGCGGTACGGTCCCGCACCCCGCATGGGGGAGGAACGGCGCCGGTACCATCGGCCGGATGCCCTCCCCCCGTATCGACGGTGTCGGTGGACACCGCGACTTCCGCCGACTCTGGGCCGGTGCGGCGGTCAGCCAGTTCGGATCGGCCGTCGGCATGGTGGCCCTGCCCGTCATCGCCGTCGTCGTGTTGGACGCCGCCGCCTGGCAGGTGTCACTCCTGGCCGGGATCACCGCGCTGACCACCGTTCTGGTCGCCTTCCCGCTACTCGACCGGGGCGTACCCGTCGATCGCGGCGAGCTCCTCGGTGGAGAACTCCAGGTTGCCGATGGCGGCCACGTTGTCCTCCAGCTGCGCCACGCTGCTCGCGCCCACCACGGCGGAGGTCACCCGCCCGCCGCGCAGCACCCAGGCCAGCGCCATCTGGGCCAGGGTCTGCCCGCGTCGCTCGGCGATGCCGTTCAGACCTCTGACCCGGTCCAGAAGGGTGTCGGTGATGCCGGCCCTGCTCAGGAACGGGCTCGCTCCGGCGGCCCGCGAACCCTCCGGGACCCCGTCCAGGTACCGGTCGGTCAGCAGTCCCTGGGCCAGGGGGGAGTACGCGATCGATCCCGCGCCCACCTCGTCCAGGACGTCCAGCAGCCCGTTCTCGACCCACCGGTTGAACATCGAGTACGAGGGCTGGTGGATGAGCATCGGGGTGCCCATCTCGCGCAGGATGTGCGCGGCCTCCAGGGTCTGCTCCGGAGAGTAGTTGGACACCCCGGCGTACAGCGCCTTGCCCTGTCGCACCGCCGTGTCCAACGCGCCCATGGTCTCCTCCAGGGGCGTGTCCGGATCGGGCCGGTGCGAGTAGAACACGTCCACGTGGTCCAGGCCCATCCGCTCCAGGCTCTGGTCCAGGCTGGCCAGCAGGCCCTTGCGTGAACCCCACTCGCCGTACGGGCCCGGCCACATCAGGTGCCCGGCCTTGGTCGACACGACGAACTCGTGCCGGTACCGGCGCAGGTCCGAGGCCACCACGCGGCCGAAGTTCTCCTCGGCCGAACCGGGCGGCGGACCGTAGTTGTTGGCCAGGTCGAAGTGGACGACACCCAGGTCGAAGGCGCGCAACAGGATGTCGCGCTGCGTCTCCAGCCCACGGTCCCCGCCGAAGTTGTGCCAGAGCCCCAGTGAGAGGGCGGGCAGTCGCAGGCCACTGCGGCCACAGCGTCGGTAGGGCATGGTGTCGTAGCGCGTGGGTGCGGCGACGTAGGTCATGGTGGGTCCCTCATGGCTGGTGGGAAAGGGTCACTCGGCCACATTCTGGCACGTCCGCCCCTCCCGCGACGGTTGTCCACAGCCCCGAGTCGACCGTCGCCGAGTCCACCTGGAGGATCCGTCCGGGCCGATCCCGCGGGGCCGGAAGAAGGCCAGAGGAGGCCGATGACTATCCACGCCCGGCCTGGTCAGTACAGGTGAAGGCGAACGACCGCACACCATCGGAGGAACCCATGAAACGCCCCAACCTGGACAGCATGCTGCTCGCCAGTGCCGCCCCGGACCGCCTGCGCGACTGGTACGCGGCCGTCCTGGACCCCGCAGACAACGACACGATGGACCAGTACCGGGTGCTCCGTTTCGGCACCTTCCACCTGTTGATCGACCAGCGCGACGACATCGGCGCAAGGACGGCCGACCCCACCCGGATGATCCTCAACTTCGACGTCGGGGACGCCCGCGCCGTCGCCGCCCTCATGGACGAGCGCGGGACGGAGTGGGTGGCGCCGCTGGAGGACCGGGACGGCAGCCTCTTCGCCACCGCGAAGGACCCGGACGGCAACTACGTGCAGATCATCCAGATGAGCGAGGAGCACCTCGCCGCCATGGAACGCGGCGACTTCGGCCAGTGACGATCGGCCCGGGCGCGCCGTTCCGGTGGGCCCAGGCAGTGCGAAGGCGAAGAGTTCACAAAGGAACGCCACTGGTCAGTGCGTTCTGTCGTGGATGAGGCGTAGCGTGACGGCCGTGGTGAAACACACGACCGTCACCGATCAGGAGTTCGAGCGACTCGTTGCTCCCTACCGGCGGGAGCTGTACGCGCACTGCTACCGCATGCTCGGCTCGGCGCACGACGCCGAGGACCTGCTCCAGGAGACCTACCTGCGCGCCTGGAAGGGCTACGACCGCTTCGAGGGCCGGTCCAGCCTGCGCACCTGGCTGCACCGGATCGCGACCACGGCCTGCCTCACGGCCCTGGAAAGACGCGGTCGGCGCCCACTTCCCACCGGGCTCGGCGGTCCCACGGACACGCCCGGGGGAGCGCTCGCCGAGCGCTCCGACCTGCCCTGGCTCGAACCGATGCCGGACGTTCTGGGCGGCCCCGACGACACCGGTGACCCGGGCGCCGTGGTGGCGTCCCGGGAGAGTGTGCGGCTCGCCCTGGTCGCGGCGCTCCAGTACCTCCAGCCCCGGCAGCGCGCCGTGCTCATCCTGCGCGACGTGCTCCGGTTCAGCGCCGCCGAGGTCGCCCAGATCCTCGACACCTCGGTCCCGGCCGTGAACAGCCTCCTGCAACGGGCCCGCGCCCAGTTGGGGCGGGTCACCCCCGAGGAGGACTCCGTCCCCGAACCCCGGTCCGACCAGCGCGAGATCCTCGACCGCTACGTCGCCGCCTTCGAGTCCTACGACATCAGAGCGCTCACCGAACTGTTCACCGCCGAGGCGGCCTTCGAGATGCCTCCGTTCGCCACCTGGGTGCACGGAGCCGAGAACATCGGGCGGCTCATCGACGCGCACTGTCCGGCCCGGGGCCCCGGTGACCTGGCCATGGTGCCGACCTCGGCCAACGGGCGTCCCGCCTTCGGCATGTACCTCCGAGCGCAGGACGGCTCGTACCGAGCGTTCGGAGTCCACGCGCTGACCCTGGCGGCGGAGGGGGTCAGACACTGCGCGGTCTTCTTCGACACCGGGCTGTTCCGCCTGTTCGCCCTGCCCGCGGTCCTGGCCCGCAACTGACTCTGCCAGGTGCTTCAGGACCGGGGGAGCCCTCTCAGTCGTTCGAGGTCCCGGTGGCTCCTGTGTCCGGGTGCCCCGGGCGTCCGAAACCAGGAGCGTCCAACGGTCCGGCGAGCTCGTAACCGGCCTCCTCCACTGCCGCGCGGACCTCGGCGAAGCCCGGTTCCCGTTCGCTGCTCACGGTCACGCGGTCCAGCTCGACCTCCACGGAGACCGAGAGGACACCGTCGACGCCCTCCAGCTCCTCGGACACGAGATCCGCGCAGTGTCCGCAGGCCATGCCGACCACGGTGTAGGTTCGTTCGATCATGTCGGGGCCTCGGCGTTCTTCTCCATGCGGGTGAGCGAGTGGGCCTCGCGCAGTCGGCCGTCCGGCGCGAACCTCCCGAAGAAGTGCACGTCGATCGAGAACGCCTTCCGCTTCATCGTCACGTGCATGGTGTAGCGGGAGGTGAGCAGGTCCCCGTCGCTGGTGGCCTCGTGCACCTCCAACCGGGAGCTGGGCCTGTTCTTGCGGATGGGTCGCAGGTGCGCGATGAGCCTGCTCCGGTCCATGCGCAGACCGTCGTTGGTCTGCTCCATGTCCGGTGTGTGGAAGCGGTCGACGATCGTGGCGAGGTCCTCCTCGGTGTCGGTGACCGCTCGCTCGAAGTCGCCGCAGAATCCCACGATGAACCCTGCGGGTTCCGCGCCCTCGAAGGGGTCCACTTTTCCTCTCTGATTCCACAATCCTGACACAATGTAAGATATGCCAGGCGATCAAGTTTGACAAGGTGTAAGAAATGCCACCAGCTCCCGCCCCGAACCGCCGGGCCGACGCCCAGCGCAGCCGAGCCGCGATCCTCGAAGCCGCGATCCGCCTCCTCCCGGAGGCGAGGATGGACGCCGTCGCGGCCGAGGCCGGGGTCACGCGCCAGACGGTCTACGCGCACTTCCCGTCGCGATCCCAGCTCCACTCGGCGGTGCTCGACCGGATCACGGAGGAGGCCCTGGCCGCGATGGACGCCGCCGACCTCGACTCCGGGCCCGCCGCTGACGCCCTGCTGCGCCTGGTGGACGCCGCCGCGCGCACCCTCGGCAGGTACCCCCAGCTGGCGCTCTGGTCCGACACCACCTCGGAGGGCGAGCGGCACGCACCGGTGGCCGAGCGGCTCAGAAGGGTGATCAGCAGGGGGCAGCGCGACGGCGAGTTCGACGACGCCCTCTCGACCGACTGGCTGGTCTCGGTCGTCATCGCCGTCGGGCACGCCGAAGCCGACCTGGGCGAAGAGGAGACCCACCGGTCGAGGCGCACCACGCTTCTCCGTGTCGTCGGCCACCAACGGCATCTGTGACCAGCGGCCCAGTCCGATTCACCCCGATTCAGCCCGCCCACTGGCACAAAGGGCTCCCGAACGCGACTACCGTGCTCATGGGCCGTGTCAGTGCGCGGCCCTCCTTCTGACCATTTCTCCCACCCGCGGGACCACCGCGAGCAGCCAGATGGGAACCGTGTGAACAGCACCCATGACCGATCGCCCCGGGACCTGCGCCTCATCGTGACCGGAGGGGGGACGGGCGGCCACACCTACCCCGCACTGACCGCGGTCAACGCCCTGCGGGCCCGCCTGGAGTCGACCGGCCACTCCCTCGAGGTGCTGTGGGTGGGCGCGGGGGACAGCCTCGAGCAGCGTGTGGCCACGAGCAACGGCATCGCCTTCGAGTCGGTGGCGACCGGCAAGATCCGCCGGTCCAAGAACCCGATCAAGATGGTCTCCCCGGCCAACGTCAAGGACATGACCAACGTCCCCCGAGGCGTGGCGCAGGCCCGGTCGCTGGTCTCCGACTTCGCCCCCGACGTGGTGCTGGCCACAGGCGGCTACGTCGCCGTCCCCGTCGGCCTGGCGGCCCGCATGTGTCGCCGCCCCCTCGTGGTGCACGAGCAGACCGTCCGACTCGGACTGGCCAACAAGGTCCTCGCCCGTGCCGGAGCCCAGATCGCCGTGTCCGCGCAGTCCTCGGTCGCCCTCCTGCCCGAGGGTTCCCAAGACACCGCCGTGGTGACGGGCAACCCGGTGCGCCCCGAGGTCCTCACCGGCCAGCCGCACCTGGCCGCCAAGGGTCTGGGCTTCGAGGGCCACGACCCGGAGCTGCCCACCGTCTACGTGACCGGCGGTGCCCAGGGTTCGGCCCAGATCAACACGAACGTCCGCGACATCCTGCCGTGGCTGCTCGGCAGGGCCAACGTCGTCCACCAGTGCGGCGCGAACAACGTCGAGGAACTGCGTGAGAGCGCCCGTGGCCTGGACCCCGAGCTGGCGCGGCGCTACCACCTGACCGCCTTCGTCGGCCCCGAGCTCCCGGATGTCCTGGCCCTCGCCGACGTGGTGATCTCCCGCAGCGGCGCCGGAACCATCGCCGAACTCACCGCCCTGGGCAAGGCTGCGGTCTTCATCCCGCTGGCCTCCTCCGCCGGTAACGAGCAGGCGCACAACGCCCGCCACCTCCAGGAGTCCGGGGCGGCCGTCGCCCTCCTCGGCGAGGTCAACCCCGCGAACCTCCAAGCGGCGGTGGAGCCTTTGCTCGCCGACCCGGCCACCCGTAACGCCATCGCTTCCCAGGCCCGCTCCAAGGGCATGCCCGACGCCGCCGAACGCCTCGTAGACGTGCTCCTCGCTGCCGCCAACTGACCCCGGAGTCATCTCCACGGAGATGACCCCATTCGTGTCATGGAATCACTTATAGCCAGGGAAATCACCAGTGTCCAACTTTCGAGAAGTTGGAAAAACGACCCCTTGTCACTGGTAAGTTCCCTGGTCAAAGAGTCTGCTCCCCGCGCACGCGGGGATGGACCCTGCACCACCGAGGAATGCGCCGAGATCACCGCCTGCTCCCCGCGCACGCGGGGATGGACCCGGGAACCGCCGTCTGGCCGCCGCGCAGCAGGCCTGCTCCCCGCGCACGTGGGGATGAACAGCCTGCTTGACTGGTGGGGTCTAAGAAGCTGGGGGATGTTGTGGGCGGTCGGGGTTGGTGCGCGGTGGGGGTCGCGGTTCTGCTCGCGGGATGCGGGGCGCAGGCAGGGGAGTCGGAGGCCCTGCCGGAGGGCGGGTTCGATTACCAGTTGGGTGAGGCCTACCCGCCGCCCGAAGGGGCCACCATCGTGGTGCGCGACGCCACGGCCGAACCGGAACCGGGCATCTACTCGGTCTGTTACGTCAACGGCTTCCAGACCCAGCCCGGGGAACTGGACTCATGGTTGGACGCGGGCCTGGTGTTGCTGGACGGCGACGGAGAACCGGTCGCCGACCCGGGTTGGCCGGACGAGATGCTCCTGGACACCTCCACGGACGACAAGCGGGATCGGATCGCGGGAATCCTCGCCGAGACCGTCGACGGGTGCGCGCAGGCGGGGTTCGACGCTGTGGAGTTCGACAACCTGGACTCCTACCTGCGCTCCGGGGGTGCCCTGAGCGTTGACGACAACCTCGCTCTGGCCGGGGACCTCGTCGCGTCGGCACACGAGCGCGGGCTCGCGGCCGCCCAGAAGAACGCGGCGGAGGAGGCCGAACGCGGCAGGGACGAGGCCGGGTTCGACTTCGCCGTCACCGAGTCCTGCGCCGCCTGGTCGGAGTGCTCCGTCTACACGGACGCCTACGGAGACGACGTGCTCGACATCGAGTACCCCGAGGACCTGGAGGAGGTCGGGACCACCTTCGAGCAGGTGTGCTCGGACCCGGACCTTCCGTCCCGGACCATCCTGCGGGACCTCGACCTGGTCGGGCCCGACCAGGCCGACCACGTCCACGCGCGCTGCTGAACCCCTAGGACTCGCTGAAGTCGGCGGCTGCCCTGAGGGACTCGGCGGAGAAGACCACGTGACCCACGGCCACGTGGTCGGGCAGATTCGCGCGCACTCGGGCGGCGGCCTCCAGGGTGAAGCCGCCGCAGAGTTCGATCAGCCGCACTCCGTCGGTTGCCAGGGTCGCGGCGATCGCCGGTGCCGCCTCCTGGTCCGCCACCGGAACCAGGATCGTGCGTTGACCGGCACGATCGATCTCGGTGCGGTCCCTCATCGGGTCGGTCTCGGGGTGCTCGTACAGGTAGGCCCAAGTCATGCTCATGCCGTCACCCTAGGAACTCAAGCCTGGTTGAGGTCAAGGGGCAGGTTCGCCGCTCCCAAGGGTCCCGGGTGCCATACTTCGCTCTGGGCCGTCCCCTGGCCCGGCAAACAAGGAGTGTTGGATGGCTTTCCCGAGCACGCTGGACCACCTCGTGTACGCCGTGCCCGATCTGGGTGAGGCGGTCACCGACTTCGCCCGGCGCACCGGGGTGACACCCGCGCGCGGCGGAGCGCACCCGGTGGGGTCGGCCAACGCCCTGGTGGCGCTGACCGTGGACGGTCGGCCCGCACCCCACTACCTGGAGATCGTCGGGCCCGACCCCGACAGGGAGGACCCGGGACCGGTGCGCGTGTTCGGTCTGGCCGACCTGGACCGTCCGCACCTGGCGACCTTCGCCGTGCGGGTCGGGCAGGACCTGGAGTCCGCCGTCGAGCGGGCCCGCGCGGTGGGCCACGATCCCGGTGACGTGGACCCGTGGTCCAGGACCACCCCCGACGGGACGGTGCTCCGCTGGCTGCTGGCCAAGCGGGAACCCGACTCCTACCCGGCACCGGTGCCGTTCCTGATCGACTGGGGTGGGACCCCGCAGCCCGGACTGGGAGACCTGCCCGCGCTCGAACTCCTCGCCCTGCGCGCGGAGCACCCCGAGCCCGCGTCGCTGGCTCCGGCACTGGGCGCGCTGGGTGTGGACCTGGACCTTCGCGAGGGCCCCCGACCACTGTTGGAGGCCGACCTGCGCGGCCCGCGAGGCGTGTTCGTCCTGCGCTGACGACCCCCGCCCATTCGCGCCGGTCGTCCCCCAACACGGACTTCCGGATTTCCCCATCTCTTCCCAGCCCTCGTTTTCGGGCCCCGCATGTCGGGTACCGCAGCATCCACATCCCCCGCACAGCAGTATCCGAAGAACAGGGGAGCACATGCCGCAGGGTCAACACTCGCCCGCCGACCGTGAGGGCTCGGAGGGCGCACGGTGACTGGCTGGAAGGCGCCCCTCGCGATCGCCGGGCTCCGATGGGCGTGGACCCGGGCCCGCCGCGCGCGAACTCCCGAGCCCCCTCCCCGTGACGGACTCGAACTCCTCGTCTGGGGCGCCGCCGGAGCCGCACTCGGTGTCGGCGCGTCCGCGCTGTCCGAACGCCGCCGGTCGGGACTGATGAACGGCAAGGTCGTGCTGATCACCGGCGGCTCCCGGGGGCTAGGCCTCCAGTTGGCCCGCGAGTTCGGGGCCAGCGGTGCCTCCGTGGTGATCTGCGCGCGCGGGCAGGAGGGGCTGGACCGCGCCGTCTCCGAACTCGCTGGCAGGGGCGTGCGCGCCCACGGCGTGGCCTGCGACGTCACCGACCCGGAAGCGATCGAGGGCCTGCTCGACGAGGCGGAACGGCACTTCGGGCGCCTGGACGCCGTGGTCAACTCGGCCGGAATCATGCGGGTCGGCCCCCAGGAGACCCTCACGGACGACCACTTCCGGCAGGCCATGGACGTCATGTTCTGGGGCCCGTTCCACCTGTCCCGGGCGGCCGTCGACCGCCTGCGCCGCACTCGGGGCACCATCGTCAACATCACCTCGATCGGCGCCTACCTGTCCGTCCCGCACCTGCTGCCCTACTCGACCGCCAAGCACGCCTGGGCGGCGCTGTCGGAGGGCATGGCGGCCGAGACCGCGGGCACCGGCGTGCGCGTCACCACCGTGGTTCCGGGGCTGATGCGCACTGGCTCGCACCGGGGCGTGGTCTTCAGCGGTGACCCGGAACGCGAGTACGCGTGGTTCGCGCTGGCCGCCGGACTGCCCCTGTTGAGCGTGAGCGCCGAACACGCCGCCCGGCGTATCGTGCACGCCACGGCCCGGCGCCAGGGGTTCCTCGTGATCTCCCCCATCACCCGGGTCGGCTTGGCGGTGCGCGGGATCGCGCCCGGGCTCACCCAGGAGGTGATGCGCGTGGTGGGCCGGCTGCTGCCCGACGCCCCGGAGCACGTGGAGGAGCGCCCCGGTTCGGAGGCGGGCGAGAGCAGGCTCGGACGGGTGGTCGGCGCCGTCACCGTGCTCAACGAACGGGCGGGCCACCGGATGAACCAGCGTTCGCGAGCCGACGAACAGCGCGACGAACGGAACCGAGACTCCCAACGGTCCAACGAAGAGGAGGACACCCCATGAGCGCGAACCCCAAGGGCGCGGGCGGTGGCCCGACGCAACGCCAACCCGACCCCATGCCGCCGGACCCCTTCCCGCCGGCGCCGATGCCGCCCGAGCCGGTTCCGCCGGAGCCGAGCCCGATCCCCGAGCCGGAGCCGGTTCCCGAACCGCCAGGGCCCGAGCCGCAGCCCGAACCCGCCTGAGCGGGCCGGGCCCCTCCTGGACGGTGTCCGTCCAGCCCTCGTGGCCCGTGGGGCGCACCGACGAGGTGCGCCCCACGTTTGGTCACCGGGCGTCACCGCCCTTGACGTCTGAGCGACCGGAGCCTAGCTTCTTCTGGTAACACTCCTTCCGGATACGGGCCGCGTGAACCCCCTCGCGCGGCCGGTCCGCACCCCGCCGGAGGTCCTCGCATGGCGCGTCACCGCACCACCCCCGTTCTCGGAGCCCCCCGCAGACACCCCTTCAGGACTTTGGGAATCGCCACCATGGGAGCGCTCCTAGTGGGCGCCGCCCTCTTCCCCGGCGTTTCCACGGACGACGCCACCCCCGTCTCCGACCAGACCGCGCTCAACGCCGTCGAGGAGCACGGACAGCTCCAGGTGTGCGGCCTCAAGCTCTGCGACGAGAGCGGTCAGCCGATCCAGCTCACCGGCATGAGCTCCCACGGGCTCCAGTGGTACGACCAGTGTCTGACGGACGCCTCGCTCGACGCCCTGGCCCAGGACTGGCGCGCCGACGTGCTGCGGGTGTCCATGTACATCCAGGAGGGCGGCTACGAGACCGACCCGCGCGGCTTCACCGACCGCGTGCACGAGCTGATCGAGGAGGGCACCGAGCGCGGCCTCTACGTGATCGTCGACTGGCACATGCTCACGCCCGGCGACCCGAACCACAACACCGACCGCGCGAAGGAGTTCTTCGCCGAGATCGCCGCCGAGCACGCCGACAAGGACAACGTCCTCTACGAGATCGCCAACGAGCCCAACGGGGTCTCCTGGAACTCGGTGAAGGGCTACTCCGAGGAGGTCATCCCGGTGATCCGGGCGCAGGACCCCGAGGCGGTCGTGCTGGTCGGCACCCGGGCCTGGTCCTCGCTGGGCGTCTCGGAGGGCTCCGACCACTCCGAGATCGTCGACAACCCGGTGGACGCCGACAACATCATGTACGTCTACCACTTCTACGCCGCCTCGCACAGCGGCGGGCACTTCGACGTCTTCCGTGAGGCAGCCCAGGAACTGCCCCTGTTCGTCACCGAGTTCGGCACCCAGGAGCACACCGGCGACGGCCCCAACGACTTCGCCTCCGCCCAGGCCTACCTCGACTTCATGGCCCAGGAACAGATCAGCTGGGTGAACTGGAACTTCTCGGACGACTTCCGTTCCGGAGCCGTCTTCGAGACCGGTACCTGCAACGCCGGCGGGCCGTTCACCGGCACCGACTCGCTGAAGCCCGCGGGGGAGTGGATCCGCGACCAGATCCGCACCAGCGGTCTGTCCGCCTGACCCCGGCCGGGTCCCGGAGGCGTCTCCTCCGGGACCCGGGCCCACACCTCAGTTCGGCGCAACGGTGGAGACGGTGAGCTGGTCCTCGCCGTCCACGTCGACCACCACCTGGTCGCCGGGGAGCACCTGGCGGTCCAGCACCATGCGCGAGAGCCGGTTGCCCACGTTGCGCTGGATGGTCCTGGCCAGGGGACGGGCACCGAACTCGGGCTGGTAGCCGCGACGGGACAGCCAGTCGATCGCCTCGTCGGTGAAGCGCACCCGAATGTCCTGCGCGAGCAGGCGCTCCTCGGTACTCTCCAGCATCAGCGTGGTGATCTGCCTGATCTCGCCCTCACCCAGCTGCTGGAAGACGATGATCTCGTCCACACGGTTCAGGAACTCCGGACGGAACTCCTCCCTCAGGCGGCGCATCACGCGGCGCTCGGTGTCGGGGTCCATCTGGCCGTCCGCGGTGAAGCCCATCGGGCCGCTGCCGGTGATCGCCTCCGAACCCAGGTTGCTCGTCATGATGACCACCGTGTTGCGAAAGTCCACGGTCCGGCCCTGGCCGTCGGTGAGTCGACCGTCGTCCAGGAGCTGCAACAGCAGGTTGAACACGTCCGGGTGGGCCTTCTCGATCTCGTCGAGCAGCAGCACCGAGTACGGGTGTCGGCGGACCGCCTCGGTCAGCTGCCCCGCCTCCTCGTAGCCCACGAACCCGGGCGGCGCACCCGTGAGCCTGCTGGTGGTGTGCCGTTCCTGGAACTCGCTCATGTCGACCCGGACCATGGCGTCCTCGGCACCGAACAGCGCCTCCGCCAGGGCCCGGGCCAGCTCGGTCTTGCCCACACCGGTCGGCCCCAGGAACAGGAAGCTGCCCACCGGCCGGTCGGGGTCGCCCAACCCGGCACGGTTGCGACGGATCGCCTCCGAGACGGCGGTGACCGCCTCGTCCTGGCCGATCACGCGGTCGTGCAGCACCTCCTCCAGGTTGACCAGCCGTTCCCGTTCCTCCTGGGTCAGCTGGGCGACCGGGATACCGGTGCTGCGCGAGACCACCTCCGCGATGTCGGCGGGGCTCACCTCCGGAACCGCCGAACCGGTTCCGCGCGCCTGGTGCACGTTGCCCTTGGCCGCGTTGATCTCGTCGCGCAGCGCGGAGGCCCGCTCGTAGTCCTCCTCCTGGACCGCCCGGTCCTTGCGTTCCTCCAGGTCCTTGAGCTTGCGTTCCAGCTCGCGCAGGGCCGAGCTGGAGGTCTTCAGGCGCAGGCGGACCCGGGCCCCGGCCTGGTCGACGAGGTCGATGGCCTTGTCGGGCAGGAACCTGTCGGTGACGTAGCGGTCGCTCAGTTCCGCCGCGGCGACCAGGCTGTCGTCGCTGAACCGCACCTGGTGGTGGGCCTCGTAGCGGTCCCGCAGACCCCGCAGGATCTCGACGGTGTCCTGCACGGACGGCTCGGGCACCTGGATCGGCTGGAACCGGCGCTCCAGGGCGGCGTCCTTCTCGATGTTCTTGCGGTATTCGTCGACGGTGGTCGCGCCGATGATGTGCAGTTCACCGCGGGCCAGCGCGGGCTTGAGCATGTTCCCGGCGCTGGTCGATCCCTCGGACGCGCCCGCCCCGACCAGGGTGTGGATCTCGTCGATGAAGATCAGCAGCTCGTCCGACCGCGCGCGGATCTCGTCCACGATGGCGTTGAGCCGCTCCTCGAAGTCGCCCCGGTACCGGGTGCCCGCGACGATGCCCGAGAGGTCGAGCTGGACCAGGCGTCGGCCGCGCAGGGTCTCGGGGACGTCGTCGTCGAAGATGCGCTGGGCGATGCCCTCCACGATGGCGGTCTTGCCCACACCGGGATCGCCGATGAGCACCGGGTTGTTCTTGCGCCGTCGCGCCAGCACCTCGATGCACTGTTCGACCTCGTCGTCCCGGCCGATCACCGGGTCCAGGCGCCCCTCCCGCGCGAGCGCGGTCATGTCGGTGCCGAACTCGTCCAGCTGGGGGGTGTCGGAGGGTGCGGACTCACCCTGCTCGCTCGCGGGCACGGCCCCGGCGGCCTTCTGGAGCGCCTGCGGGGTGACCCCGGAGTCCCGCAGGAGCTGGCCGACCGGAGCGTCGGGGTTGACCGCCAGCGCGAACAGCAGGTGCTCGGGTGTGATGCTGGAGCTGCCGGTGGCGCGGGCGATCTGGAGGGAGTCGAGGAAGGCCCGCTTGGCGGCGGGCGTCAGCCGGGGCGAGCCGCCGCGTCCCGCGCGGGGTGTCTGGGCGACGGCCTGGTCCACCACGTCCGCCAGTGGGCCCAGGTCGGTGTCGGTCCGGCCCAGCAGCTCGCGGATCGGCGGGTAGCGCAGGAGCGACCACAGCAGGTGGACGGAGTCGACGTCGGCCCCACCGCTCTCCATGGTGCGCCGGACGGCGGCGTCGGCCACCCTCTGCGCTTCGGGGTCCATCAGTTTGGAGAGGTCGACGCGGCGGACGGGTCCCCGGGACCCGCTGAGGAACCGCGCCAGGAACTCGTCGAAGGAGCCCGGGTCGTCACCCGGGCCGTCGGGAAGGTCGGTGCTCATGTCGTGTCGTCCCCCGTGGTGTTGACGGACGGGCGAAACTGCCCGCAGGAGTCACTCGATCACCCTAAGTCAAACCGCCTGAATCGGGCGGTACCACCCGCCCGGAGGGGTGGGGCGTCGGGGATTCGGTCGATCCCTGGCCATGGCCGATGGGCGGGTGCTAGCCTCGACCTGATTCCCTACTTTTCCGGTTGGCTTTATTCGTAAAGGGGCGTTCGTTGAGCACCGACACCACCCGCGTCCGGTCCTGGTCCTTCGAGACCCAGCAGATCCACGCCGGGGCCGAGCCCGACCCCGCGACCAACGCGCGGGCGACCCCGATCTACCAGACCACCTCCTACGTGTTCCGGGACAGTCAGCACGGCGCCGACCTGTTCAGCCTGGCCGAGCCGGGCAACATCTACACCCGCATCGGCAACCCCACCCAGGACGTCCTCGAACAGCGCGTCGCCGCCCTGGAGGGCGGTGTGGGCGCGGTCGCCTTCGCCTCCGGCTCGGCCGCCGTCACCTCGGCCCTGCTCAACCTGGTCGGCGCCGGTGACCACCTGGTGTCCAGCTCGCTCCTCTACGGAGGCACCTACAACCTCCTGCACCACACGCTGCCCAAGCTCGGCGTCCAGGTGTCCTTCGTGGAGGAGCAGGACGACCCCGAGTCGTGGCGGGCCGCGACCCGCCCCGAGACCAAGCTCTACTTCGCCGAGACCCTGGCCAACCCCGGCGGCAACGTCCTGGACGTGCGGGCGGTGGCCGACGCCGCCCACGGGGTCGGCGTCCCGCTGGTCGTGGACAACACCGTGCCCACCCCCTACCTGCTGCGTCCCAT
The DNA here is from genome assembly GCF_018070675.1 of Nocardiopsis sp. B62. Classification (NCBI taxonomy): domain Bacteria; kingdom Bacillati; phylum Actinomycetota; class Actinomycetes; order Streptosporangiales; family Nocardiopsidaceae; genus Nocardiopsis; species Nocardiopsis sp. B62. The sequence goes on from NZ_JAGPXK010000014.1 coordinate 145,290, forward strand.
CGACTTCGGCGCCGACGTGGTCGTGCACTCCGCCACCAAGTACCTCGGCGGCCACGGCACCACCGTGGCCGGGGTGGTCGTGGACGCGGGCAGCTTCGACTTCGGCGCGCACGGCGACCGCTTCCCCGGATTCGTGGAGCCCGACCCCAGCTACCACGGGCTCAGGTACTGGGACGCGCTCGGCCCGGGCGCCTACGCGGCCAAACTCCGCGTGCAGCTGCTGCGCGACACCGGCGCCGCCATCGCCCCGTTCAACTCCTTCCTTGTCCTCCAGGGAATCGAGACCCTCTCGCTGCGGATCGACCGCCACGTCAGCAACACCCAGGCGCTGGCCACGTGGCTGGAGGGGCGCGACGAGGTCGAACGCGTCCACTACGCGGGTCTGCCCTCCAGCCCCTTCCACGCCCTGGCCCAGAAGTACCTGCCCAGGGGTGCCGGGGCGGTCGTGTCCTTCGAGCTGCGCGGGGGAGTGGACGCCGGGCGGGCCTTCGTCGATGGCACCGAGCTGTTCAGCCAGCTCGTCAACATCGGCGACGTGCGCAGCCTCATCGTGCACCCGGCCAGTACCACCCACAGCCAGCTGGCTCCCGAGGAACAGGCCGCCGCCGGGGTCACCCCCGGGCTGGTCCGGCTCGCGGTGGGCCTGGAGCACGTCGACGACCTGCGCGCCGACCTCGAACTCGGCTTCCGCGCCGCCAAGGCGCACCAGTGACCGGTCGACCGCGACCGGTGGGTCCGGCCCGTCCGCGCCAGGACGGTCCGGGCCCCGCCCCCGCCCACCGCGTCCCGCCGGGGACCCGCCCCACCCGGGGCGGGTGGCGTGAGGGAGACCCCGTCGGGCGGCGTCGCTGGGTCGGCCTGGAGCACCCCCTGGAACTGGAGTCGGGGGAACACCTGCCCGGGGTGCGCCTGGCCTACCAGACCTGGGGGCGGCTCAACTCCCGGGGCACCAACGCGGTGCTTGTGCTGCACGCCCTCACCGGCGACGCCCACCTGACCGGACCACCCGGCCCGGGACAGCCCAGCCCCGGCTGGTGGGAGGGGATCGTCGGTCCGGGCAGGGCACTGGACACCGACCGCCACCTCGTGGTGGCCCCCAACGTCCTGGGCGGTTGCCAGGGCAGCACCGGTCCGTCCTCGAACGCCCCCGACGGCCGCCCGTGGGGGAGCAGGTTCCCGCGGATCACCCTGCGCGACACCGTCCGTGCCGAGGAGGCGCTCGCGGACGCGCTGGGCGTGGACGCGTGGGCGGCGGTGATCGGCGGTTCCATGGGCGGGATGCGCGCCATGGAGTGGGCCCTCACCCACCCCGGGCGGGTCCGCCGGGCCCTGCTCCTAGCCTGCCCGGCGGCCACCACCGCCTGGCAGATCGCCTGTGCCGCCCCGCAGCTGCACGCCGTACGCGCGGACCCGGACTGGTTCGGCGGCGACTACCACTCCACCGGCCGGGCCCCGGTGGACGGCCTCGGGGTGGCGCGCCGGATCGCCCACGTCACCTATCGCGGCGCGGGAGAGTTCGACGCGCGCTTCGGCCGCGCCGCGCAGCGTGGGGAGGACCCGGGTGCCGAGGGGCGGTACGCGGTGGAGTCCTACCTCGACCACCAGGCGTGGAAGCTGGCGCGGCGCTTCGATCCGGCCAGCTACGTGCTGCTCACCGAGGCGATGAACGGGCACGACGTCGGACGCGGCCGCGGAGGAGTGGCGGCCGCGCTGGCCACGTTGCCGGAGCGGACGATCGTCGCGGGGATCGACAGCGACCATCTGTACCCGCTCTCTCAGCAGCGGGAGATCGCCCGCCACCTGCCCCGGCCCGGTCAGGTGCGGGTGATCGGCTCCCCACACGGCCACGACGGGTTCCTCGTCGAGACCGGGCAGGTCGCCGCACTGGTCAGGGAACTGCTCGCCGACGGGTGAGCGCGCTGGTGCCCCGTCACAGACGCCTCGCCCCGGCCCGGACGGGATCAGGCGGACGCCGCGTCCAGGAGCGCGGTCTCCTCGGCGGTCAGGCGAAGGTCCGCCATGGCCAGCAGCCCCTCAAGCTGGCGGGGCTCACGGGCGCTGGAGAGCACCGAGGTCACCCCGGGGCGCGCGACCAGCCAGGCCAGGGCGACCGTGGACGGCTCCGCCGACCGCTCGGCCGCGATCGTGTCCAGCGCCGCCAGGACCCGCTCACCGCGCGGATCGTTCAGATAGGCGCGGGCGCTGGCGGCCCGGGGGCTGTCGTCCTCCGTCGAACCCGGCCGGTACTTGCCCGTGAGGAAGCCCCGGGCCAGGCCGAAGTAGGGCAGCAACGCCAGCCCCTCGGCTCGGGCGAGCGGCACCAGGTCGTGCTCGATCCCGCGTTCGACCAGGTTGTAGTGCGGCTGCACGCACACCGGGCGGTGCCACCCGTTCCGGTCGCACGCGGACAGCCACTCGCGGATGCGGTCCGGCGCGTGGTTGGACAGACCCACGTACCTGATCCGGCCCTCCTCGACCAGCGCCGAGAAGGCCTCGGCGCTCTCGGCCACGGGCGTCTCGGGGTCGTCGAAGTGCGCGTAGTAGAGGTCGATGGTGTCCACGCCGAGGCGACCCAGGGAGGCCTCGGCCGCGGCCCGGACGTTCCCGGCGGACAGCCCGCGAAAGTCCGGGTGCTGGCTCACCTTGGTGGCGATCAGGGTGCGGTCACGGCCCCGGCTGGCGAGCCACCGGCCGATGACCCCCTCGGACTCTCCGCCGGTGTGCCCCTCGGCCCAGACCGAGTACGAGTCGGCGGTGTCGACGAAGTTGCCGCCCGCCGCGTGGTAGGCGTCCAGGATCGCGAAGGAGGTGGCCTCGTCGGCGGTCCACCCGAAGACGTTGCCGCCCAGGGTCAGGGGGCTGACGCGCAGTTCGGAGGCGCCGAGCTGGCGCAGAGGGGTGTCGTTCATGCTCACCGTTCCGTGTCCGCCCACCTGGTCGTGGGGTGTTCGACCCACGCTAGGGCAGCCGGACACGGGGGTCACGGACGCGCCACGCGGGGAGGACGCTCGTGATGGAAGCGCGGACCTCGGCCCACGATGCGCGAACTCCTCAACGGCCCCAACCGGAAGTTCCGTGAGACGAACACCGACGCGGTTCCGGGGCCCGCGCTCAACCTCGTGCCCGACGACGCCGACGAGTCCGTCGGTGACGAGTGGCGCGGCCGGTGTCTGACCCGTGTGGCTGGCACCGGCCGCGCCCGCTCGTCGGGACTCAGACGCCGTGGGCGGCTCGGCGGTGCTCGGCGTAGCGCTCGCGGACCCGCAGACCCACCTCGGGTGCCTGGCTGGACTCCTCCTCGGGGGCTCCCAGGGGCCACACGGGAGGCTCGGCGGTACCGGCGAGCGTCCAGGCGGCCTGTCGGGCCGCGCCGATGGCCACGTACTCGGCGGCGGGCGGCACCACGGTGGGGGCGCCCAACACGAGCGGCGCCACCGCGCGCACGGCGGCCGAACGGGCGCCGCCTCCCACAAGCAGGACGCGCTCGACCGGGACACCGCTCTCGGTCATGGCGGCCAGCCCGTCGGCCAGCCCGCACAGCATGCCCTCCACGGCGGCGCGCGCGATGTTCTCCGGGCGCATGTTGTCCCGGCGCAGGCCGTGCAGCGATCCCGTCGCGTGCGGCAGCTCCGGGGTGCGCTCCCCGTCCAGGTAGGGCAGCAGGACCACCCCGTCCGCGCCCGGTTCGGCGCTCAGGGCTAGGGCGTCCAGCCCGGCCAGGCCGGTGCCGAGCATCGCGGCGGTGGCGCTGAGCACGCGTGCGGCGTTCAGGGTGCACGCGAGTGGCAGGAACCGGCCGGTGGCGTCGGCGAACCCGCAGACCGTGCCGGTGGGGTCGTGGGCGGGACGGTCGTGCGCCGCGAACACGGTGCCGCTGGTGCCCAGGGAGACCACGGCGTCGCCCGGGCGCAGACCCAGGCCCAGCGCGGTGCCCATGTTGTCGCCGGTGCCGGGGGCGATGACGACGCCCTCCGGGGTGTGGCCCACGGCCTCCGAGGGGGACGCCACCCTGGGCAGGTCAAGTTCCCGGCCGAACGCGCGCACCAGCAGGTCGGTGCGGTACGCGCCGTCGGAGGGCGACCAGTACCCGGTGCCGGAGGCGTCGCCCCGGTCGGTCGTCGGCGCGGTGCGCGACCCTCCCAGCCGCCAGGTCAGCCAGTCATGGGGGAGCATCACACCGCGCGCCCGCGCGGCCAGGTCGGGTTCGTGTTCGGCGAACCAGCGGAGCTTGCTGACGGTCAGGCTGGCCACGGGCACGTTGCTCACGGCGTCCGCCCAAGCCCTGGGTCCGCCGAGTTCCTCGACCAGGTCGTGGGCGGCCCCGGCGGATCGGGCGTCGTTCCACAACAGCGCCGGCCGGACGACCTCGCCGTCGTCGTCGACCACCACCATGCCGTGCTGCTGACCGGCCACGGACACCGCCGAGACGTCGTCGAGCAGCCCCGAGGAGGCGGTGGTCAGCGCCGTCCACCAGTGCGCGGGATCGGTCTCGGTTCCGTCGGGGTGCGGCGCGCGGCCCTCGCGCACCACCTTTCCGGTCGTGGCGTCACACACCACGATCTTGCAGGACTGAGTCGAGCTGTCGATTCCGGCGACGAGTGTCATGTCTGCTCCGTGTGGGTGAGGGGGGTCGAAGCCGTCGTGGAGGTCAGGGCCTCGCTGACTCGACGAGGATGCGTGCCGTCGTGGTGTCGGTGACCAGTGAGGAGATCACCCCGGTCTTGAGGATGGAGTGGATGGCCTGGGTCTTGCCGGTGCCACCGGCCACGGCGATGACCTCGGGGACCGCGCGGAGCTGCTCCAGGGTGATGGCGATGATGCGGGAGGTCAGCTCCGGGGCGATGGGGGCGCCGTGCACGTCCACGGTGCGGGCGCACACCTCCGCCTGGACCCCCTCGCGTTCGAGGGCGGCTCCCTCCGCTGCGGGCAGGGCGTCGCGGACCAGGGAGAGGGTGGGCGACCACGAACCGATGGCCACCACGGCCTTGTCGAGTTCGCCGTAGCGCTGCATGGCGTCGGCCACCTGGGGCTGGCTGCGCAGTGCCTCCGCGGTGGCGGGGTCGGACACCACCAGCGGCGCGTAGATGGGGAAGGCCGGGCCGCGCGCGAGGCTGGCCACCCGCCGCACGAGCTCGACCGAGTTCTCCTCGACCCCGCCGGGCAGCACGCCGGTGAGCTGCACGACCGTGCACCGGGGCAGGTCGCCGAGGGCGAGCGTCATCGCGTTGAGGGTGCGGGAGCAGGCCAGCCCGAGGGTGTCGCCCTCGTCGAGGATCTCGGTCAGGTACTCGGCGGCGATGCGCCCCAGGCTGCGGTGGAGGGCCTCGCCCTCCCCCGCGTGGGCGACCACCACCGCCTGCTTGAGGCCGTAGGCCGTGCTGAGGCGCTGGGAGAGAGCGGTGTCGACCTCGGTGGGTTCGGCGATCTCGATGCGGACGATCCCCACGTCACGGGCCTCCTCGAGGATGCGCGCCACCTTGAACCGGCTGATGCCGAAGTCCTCGGCGATCCGGATCTTGGAGTCACCCGCGAGGTAGTACCTGCGGGCGACCGCGGTGGCGCGGATCAGTTCCGCGGGTCGGAACGCGTGCTTCATCTACGCCCTCCAGTGGTGTCGCTCAAACGAGCGGAGTATTGCCCATTATTGCACCACGGGTTGACCGGTGACACCCGTCACAACTTAAATAAGGCCCGGGCCGCTCATGTGAAGTTCAGTTCGCTCATATGAGCGGCCGGCGTCCGTGGAAGACCGCACGGCCCCCTGTCTCGCGCGGTTCCACGGTCCCCGCCTGCCCAACCCCCCAGGAGGAAGTCATGACCACGAAAGCACCGGGAGGCGTGCCGCTCGTCGCGGCGGCCACCGGACTGGCCCTGATCGCCACCGGCTGCTCGGGGGCCGGGGGCGCCGGGGCGGACGGCGACCGGGTGGTCACCGTCGCCACGGTCTCCAACCCGCAGATGGAGGACATCGAGGCGCTCGCGTCCGAGTTCAACGACGCGCACCCCGACATCACGGTCGAGTTCGTGGTTCTGCCCGAGAACCAGCTCCGCGACCGCGTGACCCAGGACATCGCCACCCAGGGCGGCCAGTACGACGTCGTCACCATCGGCACCTACGAGGTGCCGATCTGGGCGGAGAACGAGTGGATCCTCAGCCTCGACGAGTACGCCGCCGACCCGGCCTACGAGATCGACGACATCATCCCCACGGTGCGCTCCGCCCTGTCCCATGAGGACCAGATGTACGGAGCGCCCTTCTACGGCGAGTCCTCGTTCCTCATGTACCGCGAGGACCTCTTCGAGGAGGCGGGCCTGGACATGCCGGAGCGGCCCACCTGGGAGGAGGTCGCCGATTTCGCGGCCGAACTGGACGACCCGGACTCCGGCACCGCCGGGATCTGCCTGCGCGGGGTCCCGGGCTGGGGCGAGCTCCTGGCTCCGCTCAACTCCGTGATCCTCACCTACGGCGGCCAGTGGTACGACGAGGACTGGAACGCCCACCTGGACTCGCCCGAGGTGCAGGAGGCCGTGCAGACGTACGTGGACCTGGTCCGCGACCACGGACAGTCGGGCGCGCCCAACGCGGGCTTCACCGAGTGCCTCACGACCATGGCCCAGGGCGACGCCGCCATGTTCTACGACTCCACCGTCGCGGCGGGCAACCTCGAGGACCCGGACTCCAGCAGTGTCGTCGGTGACATCGGCTACGTCGCCGCGCCGACCATGGAGACCGAGCACGCGGGATGGCTGTGGGCCTGGGCCCTGTCGATCCCCTCGACCTCCACGGACCCCGAGGCCGCGTGGGAGTTCGTCTCCTGGGCCACGTCCAAGGAGTACCACCAGCTCGTCGGGGAGGAACTGGGCTGGGAGCGCGTCCCGCCCGGTTCGCGCGTGTCGACCTACGACATCCCCGAGTACCAGGAGGCCGCCGAGGCCTTCGCCGAGCCCACCTACGACGCCATCGACAACGTCGACGTGGAGCAGCCCGGGGTGCACCCGCAGCCCTGGACCGGGGTCCAGTACGTGTCCATCCCCGAGTTCCAGGACCTGGGCACCCTGGTCTCCCAGGAGATCTCCGCGGCCATCGCGGGGCAGCAGACAGTGGAGGAGGCCCTCGCCAAGTCGCAGGAGTACGCGGACCAGACCGCCGAGTCCGGCGGCTACCGCGACTGAGAACCGCCGGTCCCGGGCGCCGCGCCCGGGACCGGCACCGGTGCCCACCCCACCCAGACTCCTCCGAGGAGGGCCATGACCGTCCAGACCACGCCGGACACGGCGCGGCGCGGGCCCCGAACCCGGGAACTGACCCGGGCGGAGCGATGGCTCAGGCGCGGCCCGCTGCTGCCAGGGCTGCTGTTCGTCATCGCGATGACCCAGATCCCGTTCCTGTTCACCGTCTACTACAGCTTCCAGAGCAGCAACCTGCTGCGCCCCGAGTCGGACTCCTTCGCCGGGTTCGCCAACTACGGCAGCGTCCTCGGGAACCCGCTCTTCCACAACGCCGTCGCCAACACCGTCCTGTTGACCGTCGGCGCCGTCCTGGCCTCGCTGGTCCTCGGACTGGGGCTGGCGCTCCTGCTCGACCGAGCCTTCCTCGGCCGGGGGATCGTCCGCACCCTGATGATCACGCCGTTCCTGGTCATGCCGGTCGCCGCGGCGCTCCTGTGGAAGACCTCGATGTACCACCCGGTGTACGGCCTGCTCAACTGGGCGCTCTCGCCCTTCGGGGTCCAGGCGGACTGGGTCAACGACTTCCCCCTGCTGTCCATCATCATGGTGCTGACCTGGCAGTGGACCCCGTTCATGATGCTCATCATGCTCGCCGGTCTCCAGAGCCAGTCGCCCGAGGTGCTGGAGGCGGCGAAGGTCGACGGCGCCGGAGCCTTCGCGGTCTTCCGCCGGATCACCTTCCCGCACCTGCGCCGCTTCGTGGAGCTCGCGATCCTGCTCGGCACGATCTACATCGTCCAGACCTTCGACGCGATCTACATGATCACCCAGGGCGGTCCGGGACAGTCGACCACCAACCTGCCCTACTTCATCTACCTTCAGGCCTTCCGCAGCTTCGACGTCGGAGAGGCGGCCGCCGCGGGAGTGATCGTGGTCGTCGCGACCCTGGTCGTGGCCATGTTCGCCCTGCGCGTGGTCTCCAGCCTGTTCGAGGAGGAGACGTGACACCCGTGACCGCACCTCCGGCGGCTCCGTCCTCGGTGACCGTGTCCCGGGACGGCTCCGCCCGGCGCCGCCGCCGGCGCCGACCCGTACGCCCCCTGGCGGGCATCCTCGGTTGGGCGGCGGGACTGCTGTTCTTCTTCCCGGTGCTGTGGATGTTCCTCACCGGCTTCAAGCAGGAGTCCCAGGCCTCCACCAACCCGCCCACGTTCTTCTTCCAACCGACCCTGGACCAGTACTCGGCGGTGATCGGACGCGATTTCGTCCCCTACCTGCTGAACTCCCTTCAGGCGTCCGTGCTGTCGACGCTCCTCGCCATCGTCCTGGGCCTGCCCGCCGCCTACGCGCTCTCCCTGGTGCGCGTCCCCAAGTGGCGCGACTCGCTGTTCTTCTTCCTGTCCACCAAGCTCCTGCCTCCGGTGGCCATGATCCTGCCGCTGTACGTCATCGCCAGGAACCTGGGCGCGTTGGACGACGCCCGCACGCTCACCCTGGTGTACACGGCGATGAACCTGCCGATCGCGATCTGGATGATCCGGTCGTTCCTGGTGGAGCTGCCCAAGGAGGTCCTCGAGGCCGCCCGGATGGACGGCGCGCGCCGGTTCACGGAGATGCGGCGCGTCATCCTGCCGATGATCGCCCCCGGGCTGGCCGCCACCGCCCTGATCTGCTTCATCTTCGCCTGGAACGAGTTCTTCTTCGCGGTCAACCTGACCGCCACCCAGGCATCCACCGTCCCCGTCTTCCTCGTCGGCTTCATCAGCGGCGAGGGCCTGTACTGGGCCCGACTCTCGGCCGCCTCCACCATGGCGGCCCTGCCCGTGATCCTCGCCGGATGGGCCGCCCAACGCTGGCTGGTCCGAGGCCTTTCTCTAGGAGCCGTGAAGTAATGCGCGCACTCGTCGTCAGCGAACCCGGCCACTACTCCGTCCAGCAGGTGGACGACCCCAAGCCGGGCCCCGGGGACGTGGTCGTCGCCCCGGCCGCCGTGGGCATCTGCGGGACCGACCTGCACATCATCGACGGGGAGTTCGCCCCCACCCCGTACCCGATCGTCCCCGGGCACGAGTTCGCCGGGACCGTGGTCGCGGTCGGCTCGGAGGTCACCGACGTGGCCGTCGACGACCGGGTCGCGGTGGACCCGTCCCTGTTCTGCGGAGAGTGTGCCAAGTGCCTGGTGGGGCGCGGCAACCTCTGCGCGCGGTGGAACGCGGTCGGCGTGACCCGTCCCGGCGCCAGCGCCGAGTTCGTCTCGGTGCCCGCGTCCTCCTGCTACCGCATCCCCGACTCCATGCCCTTCGAGCACGCGGCGCTCATCGAACCCCTCTCGTGCGCCGTGCACGGGTTCGACCTCCTGCCCGGTCGGGTGGGTGAGCACTACCTGGTCTACGGCGCGGGGACGATGGGCCTGCTGATGGCCCAGCTCGCCGCCTCCGCGGGGGCCGCCAGCGTGTCCGTGGTCGACCCCAACACCGAGCGCCTCGCCGTGGCGGCCTCGCTGGCGGCCGACGCGGTGGCCGTCGGCGCCGACCAGCTCGACCGCCCCGACTGGGAGGTGGTCATCGACTGCACCGGGGTGGTCCCGGCCATCGAGGACGGCCTGACCCGCGTCGCCCGGGGCGGCACCTTCCAGGTGTTCGGCGTGGCCCCGGCCGAGGCCACCGCGACCTTCTCCCCGTTCCGTATCTACAACGACGAGATCACCGTGGTGGGCTCCATGGCGGTGCTGCACAGCTACGGACGGGCGGTGGACATCATGGCCAAGGGCGTAGTGGACGCCGACACCATGGTCACCGACTCCTTCGCCCTCGACGACTACGGCCAGGCCGTGGAGGCCTTCCGCGCCGGTCGAGGCCGCAAGCTCCAGGTCAACCCGCAGCTGTAGAGGAGAGATCTCACGTGGCATCGGTCAGTTTCGAGAAGGCCACCCACTTCTACCCGGGCTCGGACGCGCCCGCCGTGGACGAGCTGAGCCTGGAGATCGAGGACGGCGAGTTCCTCGTCCTGGTCGGGCCGTCCGGCTGTGGGAAGTCGACCTCGCTGCGCATGCTCGCCGGGCTGGAGGAGGTGGACTACGGGACCATCCGCATCGGGGACACCGACGTCACCGACCTCAGCCCCATGGACCGCGACATCGCGATGGTGTTCCAGTCCTACGCGCTCTACCCGCACATGACCGTCGGTCAGAACATGGGCTTCGCCCTGGAGATGGCCAAGATCGGCAAGGAGGAACGGGCGCGCCGGGTGGCCGAGGCCGCCGAGCTCCTGGACCTGACCCCGCTGCTCGACCGCAGGCCCAAGGCGCTCTCGGGAGGCCAGCGCCAGCGTGTGGCGATGGGGCGCGCGATCGTGCGGGAGCCCCGGGTCTTCCTGATGGACGAGCCCCTGTCCAACCTGGACGCCAAGCTCCGGGTGTCCACCCGCACCCAGATCGCCGAACTCCAGCGCAGGCTGGGGGTCACGACCGTCTACGTCACCCATGACCAGGTCGAGGCCATGACCATGGGGGACCGGGTCGCGGTGCTCAAGGACGGTCTGCTCCAGCAGTGCGACACGCCGATCGGGCTGTACGAGCGCCCGGCCAACGCGTTCGTCGCGGGGTTCATGGGCTCACCGGCGATGAACCTGCGCGAGTTCCCCCTCACGGGGGAGACCGTGCGGGTGGGCGGTCACGACCTCCCGTTGGGACCCGGTCAGCGGGCCCGCCTGGAACGGGACGGCGCGGACTCGGTCCTGTTGGGTTTCCGGCCCGAGGCGGTGGACCTGGTCGGTGACACCGACGGTTTCCCCATGGAGATCGGTCTGGTCGAGAACCTGGGTGCGGACTGCTACCTGTACGGCGGTATCCCCGGGCATCCGGCCGACAGCGACCTGGTGGTCCGGGTGGCGCCGGACCGTGCCCCGAGCAGCGGGCAGGTGGTCCACCTGCGGGTCAGGCCTGGACAGGTGCACGTCTTCTCGCCGAAGACGGGTGAGCGTCTGGACGAGTGACCCGCGCCATGGCCGTGTCGGACCCTTCTCCCTTGCCTTGGTAAAGTCGCGTCAATAAACTTGAGCGCAGAAAACTCAAGGACGAGGGGAAGTGGTCCGATGCGCGTCACGGATGTCTTCGCGGGTACTGCCGAGCGGATCGACGAGCACCTGTGGGCCCAGTTCGAGGCCGAGCCCGTGGCCCGTGTGGACAGCGGCCGTCGTGGCGGCGACCTCGTGGTTGAGGTCGAACTCGCCCCGGGCGTCGACCCCCGAGGAGTGCGGGTCCGCCACGAGGGCGACACCCTCGTCCTCGTGCGGAGCCGGGACCGCGCACCCCTGCACCGTGTGGTCCTTGACGCCCCCGTCGGTCGTGCCTCCCTTCGCCGCACCCCGCGCGGGCTCACCGTCACCGCGCCCCTCACCGGACCCGCGCCCACGGCCGTGCGCCCCGGGCTGAGCCCTCGTCTCGCTCGGACCTCCCGTCTGCGCACCGCCCTGGCCGGGTTCGTGGTCCGTCTCCGGGCCGCGTTCACCCGCTGACCCGGGGCCACGGTCCCGTCGGCCACCGAGTCCCATCACGATGAAGCGCCCCCGACCGGTTCGGGGGCGCCCTCCTCCAGGACGAGGAGAAGTCCTCGCTCCGCCGTGCCCTACTCCGACGGCGCCACCGTGGCGAAGCCGCCCCGGTGGTAGAGCAGTGGAGGGCGGGGATCCGCCAGAACCAGGGTGTGGGTCACCTCGCCGACGACCAGCCAGTGGTCGCCGATCAGCCGGGTGTCGAAACGCGTGCAGACCAGGTGTGCCACCGCCCCGTCCAGCAGCGGGACCCCGTCCGGGCCCGGACGCCAGGACGTCGGGTGGGCGAACCTGTCGACTCCCTTGCTCGCGAACCGTACGGCGACGTCCTCCTGGCCCTCACCCAGGAGGTGCACCCCGAACTCACCCGCTCGGCGCAGGGTCGGCCAGGTGGTGGACGCGTCGGCGACGTAGAAGGAGATGAGCGGGGGATCGAGGCTGACGCTGGTGAAGGACGTGGCGGTCAGCCCCACGGGCGTTCCCCCGACGCTCGCGGTGATGACGACCACCCCGGCCGGGTGGTGGCGCATGGTCGCACGGAACCGGTCCGCCTCGGCCCGAGTGTGGGCCAGGGTACGCGCGGTCTCGGTGACACTCAACGGACTCTCCCTACTGGGGCGGCGGTCAGACGGTGGTGGTCCTGTGTCGCAGGGCGGTGCGCAGGGCGGGGGTGGACCTGTGGGCCCACGGCTCCAGTACCGCGTCAAGCCGTGGGGCGGGACCCCCTTCGGCGGGAACGGTGTCCTGGAGCAGGGCCAGTCCCGAGGTCGGCACCGTGGCTCCGAGTTCCAGGAGCAGCGGGCGCAGGTGTACGTCCACGGCCAGGGTGTGCGCGGGGGAGGCCATCACGAGGACGGGGACGGCCGTGACCCCCTCCAGCCCGCCGGACGGAAGCAGATCCAGGAAGACCTTCAGCAGCCCGGTGTAGGTGGCCTTGTAGGTGGGGCTGGCCACGACCAGCAGGTCGGAACCGCTCACCCGTTCGAGGGCCGAACGCACGTCCAGCGTGGGGCCGGGGGTGAGCAGCAGCGGCGAGAGGTCCGCCAGCTCCAGGACCTCCGGCTCCGGAGGCAGCCCGGCTGCACGTGCGGCGTGGTGCGCCACGGCCCGGGCGGCGGTGGCGGTGCGGGAGCCCCGGCGCGGGTTCCCGACGAGGACGGTGGTGGTCATGACGGCTCCGGAACTGAGGAGGGGCGGGTTCAGGGCGCGGCGGGCTCGGCCACGGCGAAGGGGACGTGGGTGGGGGAGTCGGGGGCCTCCCTGCCGTCGGGGTGCCGCCACAGGCCGCGTTCACGTAGGAGGGGGAGCACGCCCTCGCCGAACCAGTACGCCTCCTCGAGGTGCGGGTAGCCCGAGAGCACGAACTCCCCGATGCCCGCCCGGTGGTACTCCTCGATCAGGTTCGCGACCTGCTCGTGGCTGCCGACCATAGCCGTACCCGCTCCGCCGCGCGCCAGACCCACACCGGCCCAGAGATGGGGGTGGATCTCCAGGTCGTCGGCGCGGCCGCCGTGCAGATCCAGCATCCGCCGCTGACCCTCGGACTCGCTCCGGCGCAGACTGCTCTGCACCTGTGCGACCGTCTCGGGGGAGAGCCCGTCGAGCAGACGCCGGGCCTGTGCCCATGCCTCCGCCTCGGTGTCGCGGCTGATCACGTGCAACCTGATCCCGTACTCCAGCCTGCGGCCGCGCTCGGCGGCGAGCGCGCAGACCCGGCCGATCTTCTCCTCGACGGCCGCCGGGGGCTCACCCCAGGTCAGGTAGGTGTCCACGTGGGAGGCGGCCACCTCCAGGGCGGCGGGGGAGGAACCGCCGAAGTACACGGGCGGGCGCGGGTCGGGCGTCCGCTGGAGCACGGCCCCCTCCACCGTGACGTGCTCTCCCTGGAGGTCCACGGTCCGGCCGCGCCACAGCGCGTCCACCACGCTCAGGAACTCGCCGGTGCGCCGGTACCGGGCGTCCTTGTCGAGGAAGTCCCCGTGCTGGCGCTGTTCGGCGGACTCGCCGCCGGTCACCACGTTGAGCAGCAGGCGACCCCCGCTGAGCCGCTGGTAGGTGCTGGCCATCTGCGCGGCCAGGGTGGGTGAGAGCAGCCCGGGGCGGAACGCCACCAGGAACTTGAGCCGCCTCGTGTCCCTGACCAGCATCGCCGTGGTCAGCCATGCGTCCTCGCACCACGAACCGGTGGGGGTGAGGACGCCTTCGAAGCCCAGCCGTTCGGCGGCCTGCGCGATCTGGCCGAGGTACTCCAGGGAGGGTTCGCGCGTCCGCCAGGCGGAGGAGGACACGACGTCCGCGCCGTGACCTCCGCCGACGACGCCTCTGCTGTCTCCCTGCGTGGGCAGGAACCAGTGGAAGGTCAGGGGCATGGGGTGTCAGTCCTTGCTCTCGTGGTGCTAGATCTGTCCGTGCCGGGGAGGACGGCGACGGTTGAGGGAGTACTCGCCGATGTGCTGGACCTTCCAGCGCACCGGGTCGTGGACGGTGTGGGTGCGGGCGTCCCGCCAGTGGCGGTGCAGGTTGGCGTCGTCCGCCGTGGCGCGGGTGCCCGCCGCCTCGAACAGGGCGGAGGAGACCTCCACGGCGGCCCGGCCGCCGACGACCTTGGCGGCGGCGACCGCTATCGAGGCCTCCGCGGTGGCCTCCTCGGTGCCGGGGGCGCCCTCGGTCAGAAGCGCGTCGGCCGCCTCCACGCGTTCGGCGGCGGTGACGAGCAGGGCCTCGGCCGAGCGGACCTGGACCTCCAGTTCACCGAAGCGCTGTACGAGCAGGGGGTCCTCCGTGGCGGTGTCCACGCCGCTCTCGAACCAGGGGCGGCTCTTGGTGCGCACGAACTCCGAGGTCTCCTCCAGCGCGCCGCGCGCCGCACCGACGTCGATGGCGGCGTGCAGGAGCTGGGCGAGGGCTCCGTACGTGGTGGGCTCCTCGAAGGTCCGGTACTGCTCCAGGACCAGCTCGGGGGAGACCGTCACTCCGGCCAGGTGGACGGTGCCGCTGGCCGTGGTGCGCTGGCCCATGCCCGCCCAGTCGTCCTCGATCCGGACGCCGGGGTGGTCCGCGGGGACGAGGGCCAGGTGGGGGCGGGGGCCGTCGGGTGTGGAGGCGGGGGCGACCACGGCCAGCCACCCGGCGAACAGCGAGCCGGTGGCGTAGTACTTGGTCCCGTCGATCCGGAAGGCTCGCCCGTCACGTTCGATTCGGGTGGCGTGGGTGTGCGCGTTCTTTCCGGAGCGCTCTGCCTGGGCGTTGCTGACCAGGGCGCCGGCGAGGACGTCGGAGTACACGCGGCGCCGCGCCTCGGTTCCGCCGCGCAGGCGCAGGGCGTTGAGGAACGCGAAGTGCGGTTGGAGGATCTGGGCCAGGCTCAGGTCGGCGGTGCCGAGCAGGCGCAGGACCTCGGCGAGGGTGGAGGCGTCCACAGCCGCGCCGTCGAGGTCACGGGGGACGGTGACGCCCAGCAGGCCGGAGCGGGAGATCGCGCGGACCACGTCGTGGGGCAGACAGCGTTCCCTGTCTCGTGTGGAGGCCTCGCGAGCGACCAGGGGGACGAGGGTGCGGGCCACGCGGAGGGCCTCGGCGGCGGAGGTGAGGACGGGAACCGGCGCGGTGTCGGGGGCCGTGCCGGGGGTGGGTCCGGCGATGGTCTCGGACAAGGGGAACCTCCTGGGCTGGGGCGCGACCGACACGCCCGGTAATCCGAAATGCCTACTGGAATTACCTGGAATCAAAGCACGGGTGGGCCGGGTCGGTCGTGAGGCACACCGATCGTCGGTGTGGCGCGGCGGCTCCTGTGGTGTCCCGGGCCGAGGGTCGGGCGGCTCCGCGCATGGCAGCCCCCTCGGCCCGGAACGTGGACCGGCCTCGCGCTCGTGTGTCCGTCCGGCGGGGTGGCCCGGACGGCGCGAGGGTTCGGCGGGTCCTCGCCGACCGGCTCCGCGATTCCGGTCGGCCCGGTGTCCACTGTGGTCGCCGTAACCCGATTTTGTCAACCAATAAAGTAGGGATTTCTGGAAAGCGCTGGTCAGGGTGGGTGGTGATGGAGTTCCGCATGGTGTTGCTGGGGTTGGTGAGGCGCGTGTCGAGTCGCTACTACCGACTAAACCTGTAGGGAATATGGTTTACTGGCGAGCATGGCAGTCAGCGCATCACCACACCTTCGGCCCTGGTGGCGACCGCTCACCTTCGACGAGCGCTGTCAGTGACCCCGTCCCAGCACGACCACTGACGCCGCCCGGAGAGAAGCAAGAAGCCCCATGACCCTCGACGACACCGCAGTACGCGCCGCCGCGCCCACACCGCTCACCCTGGACCGCCTGTCCGAGCTGACCGCGAAGGTCGCCGAGGAGGTCCGCCAGGGGATCCACGAGATCCGCTTCGACGCCGAGGACCGTTGGTCCGTCCGCCTCCATGCCGACGACTACACCGACGTCTGGCTCATCTCCTGGACGCCCGACCAGTCCACCCGGCTGCACGACCACGCGGGCTCCCTCGGCGCACTGACCGTCGTCACCGGCGAACTGGTCGAGCACTACTGGGACGGGGAGCTGCGCGAACGCATCCTCGCCGAGCGCGGCGGCGGTCGCTTCCCGCTCGGCCACGTGCACGACGTCATCAACACTTCGGACCGTCCGGCCGTGAGCGTGCACGCCTACTCGCCGCCGCTGACGGCCATGCACTACTACGAGGTGACCGAGGACGACTCGCTGCGCCGCACGGGCAGCATCCTCACCACCGACCCCGAACCCGACGTCCCCACGCTGGAATCGGTGCCCGCCGCCGAAGGGGTGGACCGATGAGCGTCATCGAACGCGTCCTGAACAGCAGGCGCGCGCACCTGGAGCGGCTCACTCCGGTCGAGGCGCTGCGCGCCCAGCGCGACGGCGCTCTCCTGGTCGACACCAGGCCGGTCGTCAACCGAGCCGCCGAGGGGGAGATTCCCGGTGCCCTGGTGATCGACCGCAACGTCCTGGAGTGGCGGCTTGACCCCACGAGTCCGCACCGGGTGCCCGAGGCCGACTCGCCGGACCTGCACGTGGTGCTGTTCTGCAACGAGGGCTACGCCTCCAGTCTGGCCGCCGTCCAGCTCCAGGAGCTGGGGCTGGCGCGCGCCACCGACCTGGTCGGCGGCTTCCGAGCCTGGCGTGAGGCCGGTCTGCCCGTGACCGAACCCGCGCGGGAACGCGATTCCGTCTCAGCTTCCTGACCCGACCCACCGGCTCGGGCGGCCCTGACTCCGCCGCCCGGGGTCTGGTGCCGTCGCATGTCCTTTATCTATACTAAATGAGTAGGTTTAATGAGGAATGGTCGCCGGGACCGCGACCATCCACCCGTCCCACCCTCCTTCCCCTTCCCCCGACCCAGGGCGCCGGAGGCGCCCGGAGGAGAAGCGTCATGAGTGAAACACCCTCCACACCACCACCCACCACCCCCGAACGGACCGGGTTCAGCATCAGCGAGGACTGGGCCGCCACCCTCACGGGTCTCGTGCTGCTCGGCCTGTGCCTGCTCGGCGTGATCCCCGAGGGGCTGATCCCGTGAGCGCCGAGAACACCGACCCCCACGGCTCCGACGACGCTTCCGGGAAGGGCGGACCCCCGGAGGCCGCCGCTCCAGCCACCACCGAGACCGCCGCTCCGGCCACCACCGAGACCGCCGCTCCGGCCACCACCGAGGCCGAGGCCCCGGACACGGGCGGGGCGTCCGGCGTCCCCCAGGACGCCACGCCTCCAGCCGCCTCCCGGGGCTGGACCGCGCTCGGCCTGCTCGTCGTGCTGGCGCTGGCCGCCGCCACCCGGTTCCTGGAGTCCTGGGTCCCCGAAGTCGCCGAGGGCACCGCGCTGTCCGGTTTCGCCGGCGCGGTCGAGTACCCCGTCTACGCGATCCTCCTCGGCCTCGCCGGGAACCTGGTCCTGTCACTGACCGGGCTGCTCGACCGCCTGTCACCGGCCTTCCGGACCGAGTTCCTCATCAAGACCGGTCTGGTGCTCCTGGGCTCCACGGTCCTGTTCGACGTCATCGTCCGCGCCGCCGGACCGGCCGTCCTCCAGGCCCTGGTCCTGGTCACCTCGGTGTTCCTCTTCACCTGGTGGCTGGGCGGCAGACTCGGCCTCGACGACCGCCTGCGCGCCCTACTGGCCTCCTCGGTCTCCATCTGCGGTGTCAGCGCCGCGATCGCCGCGGCCGGGGCCGTGCAGGCGAAGAAGGAGCAGCTGGCCTACACGGCGAGCCTGGTCATCCTCTTCGCGGTGCCCTCGATCTTCCTCCTTCCCTGGCTGGTCCAGGTGATCGGGCTCAGCGACGCCCAAGCGGGCGCGTGGATCGGCGGCAACATCGACACCACCGCCGCCGTCGCCGCCTCGGGGGCGATCGTGGGCGAGGAGGCGCTCCAGATCGCCTCCATTGTCAAGGCCACCCAGAACGTCCTGATGGGCGTGGTCGCGGTCCTGCTCACCGCCTACTTCGCCTTCCGGGTGGCCGCGGCCGACGGCACGGCCGCCGAGGGCCGTCGTCCCGGGGTGCGCACCCTGTGGGACCGCTTCCCCAAGTTCGTGCTCGGCTTCCTGGTCGCCTCGGTGGTGGCCACGCTGTGGGCCAACAACGCCGCCGAGGACGCCCAAGCGGGCCTGGACACGGCCAAGGCGCTGCGCGACTGGTTCCTCATCGCTGCCTTCACCAGCATCGGCCTGGAGTTCCGGCTCGGTTCGCTGCGCGAGGCGGGTTGGCGTCCGATCGGCGTCTTCGGCGCCGCCACCGTGTTCAACCTGCTGGTCGGTCTGCTGCTGGCGATGCTGCTGTTCCGGGACTTCTCCTTCTGACCCGGGAGGCTCCGGGCCGCCGGGTGGCCCGGCCGGACGAGGGGCGCGGCGCCTCCCCAGAGGGGG
>NZ_JAGPXK010000076.1:0-458 GCF_018070675.1 Nocardiopsis sp. B62
GTTCGGCCATGTCGACATCATCGCCACCGCCACCGGCAAGGTGGTGCCGACTGGCCGCACAAAGACGATCCAGCCGCTGGAAACCGGCATCGTCTCGGCGATCCACGTCCATGACGGTGACAAGGTCACGGCCGGCCAAGTGCTGGTCGAGCTGGACCGCACGGTAACGCAGGCCGAGCGCAAGCGGGTGGGGCAGGATCTTATCGCAAGCCAGCTCGACGTTGCGCGCCTCTCCGCGCTGCGCCACAGTTTCAACGATCTTGCGGTGCCGCACGATATCGAAGAGCCCGCCGGCGCGTCCGAGGTGGAGATCGCGCGAGCGCGCTCGGCCATCCTCGCTCAGGCCGCTGAGCAGCAGGCCAAGCTGGCGGCGGTGGTTCAGCAGATGGACCAGAAGCGTGCCGAAGCGCAGTCGGTGACGGCCGCCATTGCCAAGATCGACGCGACGCTGCCTCTGC
>NZ_JAGPXK010000015.1:0-116626 GCF_018070675.1 Nocardiopsis sp. B62
CCCGCCCCCCACGGTCGAACCCGCCCCGATTGAGAAGCCGATGCCGAGAACCGTCGACAAAGCGTCAGCCGAACCGGACGACGCCGTGGGTCAGGCCCCCGCCCGAACCAGGCGGCCGAAGCCCATCCCGTACCTGCTCATCATCCCGTCGGTGATCCTGCTCGCGGTCGTCCTGCTCTGGCCGATCGTGCAGATGGTCTGGTACTCGTTCACGAGTTTCACCACCCGCAACCTGATGCCCAACCAGCCGGGTCCGGAGTGGAACAACTTCGCTCACTACCAGAGCCTGCTCACCGACCCCTCGTTCTGGTCGATCCTGCGCAACACGGTCGTCGTCTGCGTCCTGATGGTCGGCATCACCATGGTGCTGGGGACGCTCATCGGCATCCTGCTGCACAAGCTGCCCAAGTGGTTCTCCACCTTCGTGGCCATCGGCATGATGCTCGCCTGGTCCACACCGGCTCTGAGCGCGTCGCTGGTCTTCCGGTGGCTGTTCCTGCCCGAGCGCGGCCTGGTCAACGTCGTCCTCGACCGCCTCCCGAACTGGCTGGTCGGCGACGGATGGCTCCAGTACAACTGGTTCCTCGAACCGCTCTCGCTGTTCAGCATCCTCATCATGGTGATCGTCTGGCAGTCGTTCCCGTTCGTCGCGGTGTCGGTGCTCGCGGGGCTCAAGAGCATCCCGTCCGAGCTCTACGAAGCCGCCCGGATGGACGGCGCGAACGCCTGGAAGTCGTTCTGGAACGTCACCTTCCCGATGCTCCGGCCGCTGTTCGCGCTGCTGCTGGTCCTCCAGATCATCTGGGACCTGCGCGTGTTCACGCAGCTGTACATCCTGGCGAACAGCTTCCAGAACAAGGACGTCTACCTGCTCTCCTACTACATCTACCAGCAGGGGTTCAGCGCCAGCCCGGCCAACTACGGCATGGGTTCCGCCATCGCGGTGGTCATGACCGTCATGATCCTCGCCGTCACCGCGTACTACCTGCGCATCATGATCCGCCAGGGGGAGACCCGATGACCGCCGTCGACAAGACAGTCCGGACCACGACCGCCGCCGCCACCCACGGCTCCTCGTCCGGTGGTTCCAACGGCCCCGGGAGCCCGCGGCGCGTCCACCGCCGCAGCCCGCTGCGCCGCCTGCGCGACCTCCCCCTGTACCTGGCCGGGATCGCCGTCTTCGTGTTCTCGGTCTTCCCCGTCTACTGGATGGTCTCGACGGCCTTCAAGCCGACCGGCGAGATCTTCACGCGGGACCAGCGGCTGTTCCCCCAGGCGCCCACGCTCGACCACTTCGACCGGGTGATCAACGGCCAGCTGATCCCCGGGGTGAGCTTCGGGACCTTCCTCGCCAACAGCCTCCTGGTCACCCTCGGCGCCGTGACCATGGGGGCCCTGTTCTCCCTGCTGGCGGCGGTGGCCGTCGCCAGGTTCCGGTTCAAGCTCCGCTCCGCCTTCATCATGCTGCTCATCGTCATCCAGATGGTGCCGATGGAAGCGATGATCATCTCGATCTTCATCAACTTCCGGTCGCTCTCGGAAGCCACCGGCCTGCAACTGCTCGGCAACCTCTCCGGGCTGCTGATCGTCTACACCGCGGTGTCCCTGCCGATCACCATCCTGATGCTGCGGGGCTTCGTCGCCGCGGTCCCCAAGGAGCTGGAGGAGGCCGCGGCCATCGACGGCGCCAGCGGCTGGACCATCTTCTGGCGCATCCTCATGCCGCTCGTCGCACCCGGTCTGGTCGCCGCCAGCATCTTCGCGTTCATCACGGCGTGGAACGAGTTCATCGTCGCCCTGACCTTCCTCGGCCGGAGCACGGACAACTACACGCTGCCGCTGACCCTCTCGTACTACTTCGGCCGATTCGGCACGGAGTGGGGTCCGATCATGGCCGCCTCGACACTGCTGACCATCCCGGTGATGATCTTCTTCCTCTTCGTCCAGCGCCGCATGGTCTCCGGCCTGACCATGGGGGCTGTCAAGGGCTGACCGCCCGACACCACCGCCGTCACACCACACCATCCCCGCTACGCGTCTGCCCTCCCATGGGCACCCTTGCTCACCGAACGGAGTTCGTCATGCCGCACGACCCGACCCTGGAGCGTCTGGCCAACGCCACGCTGCTGGTGCCCTTCGAGTCCCTCCATGCCCCCCGATGGATCCTGGACGGGCTGGCGGACGGGATCTCCGGCGTCTGTCTCTTCCACAACAACCTGGAGAGCCCCGAGCAGGTCACCGCGCTCAACGCGAGCCTGTGCGAGGCCACGGACACCCCGCTGATCTCCCTGGACGAGGAGGGCGGTGACGTCACCCGCATCGGCCAGGCCCGGGGCAGCGACTACCCCGGCAACGCCGCCCTGGGCGCGGTGGACGACCCCGACCTCACCCGGGCCACCCTGCGCGCGCTGGGCCAGCAGCTCTCCGGCCTGGGCTTCAACCTGGACCTGGCCCCCTCGGTGGACGTCAACGTCGCCGACGACAACCCGGTGATCGGCACCCGTTCCTTCGGGGCCGACGCCGAGCTGGTCGCCCGCCACGCCGCCGCCTCCGTGCGGGGCCTCCAGGAGGCCGGGGTGGCGGCGTGCGCCAAGCACTTCCCCGGCCACGGCGCCACCTCCCAGGACTCGCACCACACCCTGCCCCGTGTGGAGGCCGACGCGGCCCTGCTTCACCGTCGCGAACTGCTGCCGTTCCGGGCCGCCATCGACGCCGGTGTCCGCTCCATCCTGACCGCGCACATCGAGCTGCCCGGTCTGGGCGGCGGCGACGGCCCCGCCACCCTCAACCAGGCCGTGCTCAACGACCTGCTGCGCGGCGAACTCGGGTTCGACGGGGTCGTGGTCAGCGACGCCATGGACATGCGCGGGGTCAGCGGTGAGATCGGTATCCCCGAGGCCAGCGTGCTCGCCGTGGCCGCCGGGTGCGACCTCCTGTGCCTGGGCCGGTTCGTGTACGCCGACCAGGTCGCGCAGGTCCGCACCGCGCTGGTCGAGGCCGTCGGGGACGGACGCCTGTCCGGCGAGCGTTTGGAGGAGGCTGCGGACCGCAACGCCCGACTGCGCCAGTGGATCAGGAGTTCGGCGGAGAACCGCGCGGACTCCGGGGACACCGAGCGGGTCGGCCTGACCGGGGCCCGTCGCGCCACCCGTGTGGACGGCGACATCCCGCCGCTGGAGAACCCCTACGTGGTCGAGGTGGACGCCCCCGCCGGTGTGGCCGTCGGCGACGTGCCGTGGGGCCTGGGCCCGTGGTTCAGCGACACCGTCCGGGTCACACCCGAGGCCGACGAGCCCGCCGCCGTGCTGGCCGCCGCCTCCGACCGGGACCTGGTCGTCGTGGTGCGCGACGCCCACCGGTACCCGACCGCCCAGGCGTTCGTCAACGCCCTGCTCAGCGCCCGCCCGAAGGCCGTGGTGGTGGAGATGGGCCTGCCCATCTGGCGCCCCGACTGCGGCGCCTACGTGAGCACCTACGGCGCCGCCCACGTCAACGGGCTCAGCGCCGCCGAGCTCCTGGGCTCCACGGGCGCGCTGGAGGCCGCCGGGTAGGACGACCGTCCACCGCCCCTCCCAGAGCCCCACCCCGTACGCCCGGCCTCGGCCCGGTCCCCACCGCTCCTCCAGGGACCGGGCCGAGGGTCTTCTCCGGTTCCGACACGATGGCGAACATCACCCATGTCCTCGAAAGCCGGTAGGAGAAGTACCCTTGGCGTGTAGCATCCCGGCCGTCGGCAACACTCGTCGGCGCCCGGTGCCCCATTCGCCCTTCTAACCACGGCATAATCACAGCATGCGCCTTTCAGCCCGGGTCGACTACGCGCTTCGCGCGGCCGCAGAGCTCGCTGTCGCCAGCGACGGTCCGGTGACGGCCGAGCAGCTCGCACGCGCGCAGGCCATCCCCGGAAAATTCCTAGAGAACATCCTCACCCAGCTACGGCGTGCCGGTCTGGTACGCAGCCAACGGGGCCCCGTTGGCGGCTACTGGCTCGCCCGACCAGCGGCGGAGATCTCCCTCGCCGACATCATCCGAGCGGTCGACGGACCGCTCGCCAACGTACGCGGGGAACGCCCCGAGCACGTCGACTACGACGGGGCCGCCCGCAGCCTGCAACAGGTGTGGATCGCCCTGCGCGCCAGTGAGCGCTCCATCCTGGAGGGGGTCAACCTCCAGCACCTGGTCACCAACGAACTTCCCGAACAGGTGCGCGTGCTGGCCGAGGACCCCGAGTCCTGGGTCAACCACACCCACAGGTGACGGAAACGCCCCGCCTGGGGCGCCGCCCAGCACACAGGAAGCCGGTCACCCCGAGGGGTGACCGGCTTCCTGAACGCGGACTAGGGTCCGCGCTGGTGTGAGCGCGTGGGGCCGGGTGTCACACACCGGCCATGTCGGCGACCTGGGGAACACGATCCGGTACGGTCGCGATGCCGAGGTCCTGCGCGGGAACGGGGTCGGTGGTGACCGCGTCGCCCAGCAGTGCGGCCTCCTGGAGCTCGGCCAGGGCCAGCTGGTCGGAGACCTCCCTGAGGACCTGTGAGAGCGGGACCCCGAGGGCCCCACAGATCGAGGAAAGCAGCTCGGAAGAGGCTTCCTTCTGTCCCCGTTCGACCTCGGACAGATATCCGAGGGAGACCCGTGCATCGGCCGACACCTCACGGAGGGTGCGACCCTGGCGCTGACGCAGCCGCCTGAGCACGTCACCAAGTAGGTGACGAAGCAGGACCATCATTCGCGCTCCCTCCCACCGGTAACGACCTTCATATACAACACCGTACCTGCCCCACGCCCAATTCGGGCACCTCTTGCCGTCCTGTTCGCTGGAGGGGGAACCATGCCCGGGGGTGGTTTTGTTCCCCTACCCCGGGGGGAGGTGGACCAGCCGGAGGGATCAGGCCCGGGTGTCTCCCGTCACGTCCCCGCGAACGGCGGTCCGCAGGAGCCTCAGCGCACCCGCGACCGTGTCAAGGCGGATACCCGAACGATCCCCGGTGAAACTGAACCGGAGAACCCGGGTGTGTGAGCCTGGTCCCGCGACCGCCGCGTAGACGGTCCCCACGGGCTGTCCGTCCTGCGGCTCGGGCCCGGCCACGCCGGTGACGGCGAGCCCGTAGTCGGCTCCGGTGAGGCGGCGTGCCCCGCGGGCCATGTGGACGGCGACGTCGGGGTGGACGGCCCCGTGCTCGGCCAGGAGGTCCTCGGGGACCCCCAGAACGGACGCCTTGGTGTCCGTGGCGTAGGTGACGGCCCCGCCCCGGTAGGTGGCGGAGGCGCCGGGGACGGCGGTCAGGTGGGCGCCGATCAGCCCGCCGGTGAGGGACTCGCCGGTGCCGACGGTGGCCCCGGCCTCCAGAAGGGCGCGGTGGGCGGCCCGTGCGGCCTCCAGCGCCTCTCCCCCGATCGTGGTCTCCTCCCCCGCCGGGTCCACGGCCCTACTCCCCGCCGCTCGCGCCCTTGGCGCGCACGAGGCGGACGGCGTCGGCCACGTAGGTCAGGCCGGTCCAGAGCGTGACGGCAAGGGCGGCCGCCATGACTCCGTGCGCGATCCAGGTGAACACGTCGGTGAAGGGCAGCAGTTGCAGCGGGAACAGGTAGATGCTGATCGCCACGATCTGGAGGACGGTCTTGAGCTTGCCTCCGCTGCTTGCGGGCATGACGCCGTAGCGCAGCACCGCGAAGCGCAGGGCGGTGATCCCCCACTCGCGCAGCAGGATGGCGATGGTGACCCACCACCACAGGTCGCCCTGGATGGAGAGCACGATCAGCGCGGCTCCGGTCAGGGCCTTGTCCGCGATGGGGTCGGCGATCTTGCCGAAGTCGGTGACGAGGTTCCGGCGTCGGGCCAGCTCACCGTCGACGCGGTCGGTGATGGCGGCGATCACGAAGACGGCGAAAGCGGCGAGCTGCCAGCCGAGCCCGTCCAGGAACATGAACCAGACGAAGACCGGCACCATGACCAGGCGGCTCATCGTGAGGATGTTCGCGATGTTCCACAGTGGAGCTTGGGGGGCGGGCGAGGCCGCGGGGTCGTTGGTGCTCATCTGTCGGCGGCTTCCCCGTCCTGCTCCGCGACGAGGTCGGCCCCCATCGACTGGATGACGGTGGCGCGCACGAGGTCGCCGACGGCCAGGCCCTCGCCGTAGAGGATGGTACTGCCGTCGACCTCGGGGGCCTGGTGCTCGGCGCGGCCCTCGTAGGCGCCGTCCTCCAGGACGGTCTCCACCAGGACGGTCACCTCGGTGCCGATCCGCTCCTCGGCCCGCTGGACCATGAGCTCCTCGGCCAGACGGTTGAGGGTGTCCACGCGCTCCTGGACGACCTCCTCGGCCACCTTCCCCTCGTGGTTCAGGGCCTCGGTGCCGTCCTCGTCGGAGTAGCCGAAGACGCCGATGGCGTCCAGGCGGGCCTCGCTGAGGAAGGCCACCAGCTCCTGGAACTCCTCCTCCGTCTCGCCGGGGAAGCCGACGATGAAGTTGGAGCGCGCACCGGCCTCCGGGGCGCCCTTGCGGGCGGTCTCCAGCAGTTCCAGGAAGCGCTCGCGGTCGCCGAAGCGACGCATGCGGCGCAGGAGCGGGCCGCTGGCGTGCTGGAAGGAGAGGTCGAAGTAGGGCACCACACCGGGGGTGTTGGTGAGCACGTCCACCAGGCCGGGGCGGACCTCGGCCGGCTGGAGGTAGCTGACCCGGACCCGCTCCAGGCCCTCCACGGCGGCCAGGCGCGGCAGCAGCTTCTCCAGCGCCCGCACGTCACCCAGGTCCTTGCCGTAGGACGTGGAGTTCTCGCTGACGAGGAAGACCTCGCGCACGCCCTCGCTGGCCAGCCACTCGGCCTCGCGGACGATCTCGTCAGGCTGGCGGGAGATGTAGGCGCCACGGAAGGCGGGGATGGCGCAGAAGGTGCAGCGCCTGTCGCAGCCGGAGGCGATCTTGAGGTTGGCGACCGGGCCGCCGGTGAGGCGGCGGCGCGGGGTGGCGACGCGGTAGGGCAGCTCGGTGCCCTCGGCGCCCTCGGCGTCGGCGAAGGCGGCGTGCCCGGGCACGTGGACCTGGGAGGCGTCGCGCTCGGAGGGGCTGATCGGCAGCAGGGTGCGGCGGTCGCGCGGGTCGTGCGGCACCAGCGTGCGACCTGCCACGACGTCGTCGAGCCGGTCGGTGATGGCCGCGTAGTCGTCGAACCCGATGACGTTGGCCTCGGGGAGGGCCTCCGCCAGCTCGGAACCGTAGCGCTCGGCCATGCAGCCCGCGGCGATGACCTTCCCGCCGCCCTCGGCCGCCTCCAACAGGGTCTCGATCGAGTCCTGTTTGGCGGCGTCGATGAACCCGCAGGTGTTGACGACGGTCACGTCGGCCTTGGTGTCGTCGTCGACGAGGTCCCAGCCGCCAGCGGCAAGGCGTCCGGCGAGCTCTTCGGAGTCGACCTCGTTACGCGCACACCCCAGGGTGACGAGTGAGACAGTACGGCGCGATGACATGGCTTCCAAGCGTGTGGGAGAGCTACGGGTACTGCGGGGCGCGGCGCGGCCGAAGGCCGGGGTACCGGTCGGGTCGTGCTCGCACGAAGGCGTCGAATGTCGCCGCCCGCAGCCCCCCACACTACCGTGGTTGACCTACCCGCCCGTACCCCGGCCTCGTCTCCCGTGGTGCCGAGCCGCGCCGTTGAGGCGCCCGTCAGTCCTCCAGGCCCTCGGCTCCGATGGTGACCTCCCGGACCTCACCGATCTGTCCGCTGGGGCCGTGGTCCTCGCCGTCCACGGCCACGCTGACCGAGCCCGCGTTGCCGACCCACAGGTTCAGCGGCTCCTCGGTGGTGAACTCCCGGTCCTCTCCCTCAAGGAGGAACCCGGTGAAGAGCGCCTCGCCGTCGACCTCGCTGACCTCGATCCAGCTGCGTTCGGCGGCAGAGAAGGAGACCGTGAACTCGACCGGCTCCGCCTCGACGGGTGCCGTGTCCTCGGCGGCCTCGGCGCGCTCGACGGGAACAGGCGGGGCGTCGTTCGGTCGCAGCGCCGAGTCGACCCCCTCATCGCCGCTCGCCCGCGCCGACTCGAAGGCGGTCCGGACGGGGTTGCCCTCGTCCCAGCCCTGCCAGGTGCGCACGCCCACGAACACGGCGGCGATCAGGATGAGTCCGACCACGGCCCAGGGCCAGTGCCTCCGGACGGCCTCCACGCGGCGTGTCCGGGTGCCGCTGACACCGCTCCGGGGCCTGTTGGCACGGGTGGCTCCCGGTCCGGGTCCGGGAGGCGGGCTCTGCGGCCTGCTGTGCCTGCCGGCCGGGCGCGGCTCCGGCACGGCTCCGGTCGTGGCCGGCGCCCCCTTGGGCCGGTTGCGCCGAGGCGGCCGGGCGAGGCGCTGGTTGCGTTCGAAGTGGTTCCAGTTCTCCGCCCGCTGCTCCGGGTCCGCTCCCTCGTCCCCGAAACTGCGCGGGGCGCTCTCGGGCGCCTCGTGTTCGTCGGTCCCGGTGTGGGCCCGTCCCCCCTGGGCGGCGGCGACCCTGGTCGCCTTCGGCTGTGCCGACGGGTGCCGGGGCAGGGGGATGAAGGCCGCCTTCTCAGGCGAGGCGTGTTCCCGTTCGAACTCCTCCAGGAGCGGTTCGGGGTCCAGGCCGAAGAGCTTGCAGATCCTCCGGATGTGCCCGCGAGCATAGAAGTCCCCACCACAGGGGACGAAGTCCTCGTTCTCGATACCTCTCAGGACCTGCATACGGATGCGTGTACGTGTGCTCAGGTTCTCCAAGGAGCAACCCGCCGCGATTCGTGCGGCGGACAGGGTTTGGCCGATCGTCGCCATGCGCACTCCCCCCGCGACTGTCTGTGCCTACGTCTACCCACTCTGCTACCAGGACACGGACAACGCAGGTCACCACGCCCCATGAAGGCCTCAAGAACGAGCCAAATCGGGCGTCACGGGCGTGGGTTCGCTCTCATCCACCCCGGATGTCGGTGAGGACCGCCGCGAGTTCGTCGGGCTGCACGAGGACGTCGCGGGCCTTGGATCCCTCGCTGGGGCCGACGACGTCACGGCTCTCCATGAGGTCCATCAGGCGGCCCGCCTTGGCGAAACCGACCCGGAGCTTGCGCTGGAGCATCGACGTGGACCCGAACTGGGTGGTGACGACCAGCTCGACCGCCTGGAGCAGGACGTCCATGTCGTCGCCGATGTCCTCGTCGATCTCCTTCTTCTTGGTGTCGACGACCGCGACGTCCTCGCGGTAGCTGGGCTCGGACTGCTTCTTGCAGTGGTCGACGATCCCCCGGATCTCCTTCTCCGCCACCCAGGCGTTCTGGAGGCGGATGGGCTTGCCCGCACCCATCGGGAGGAAGAGCGAGTCGCCCTTGCCGACCAGCTTCTCCGCGCCGGGCTGGTCGAGGATGACGCGGCTGTCCGCGAGGCTCGACGTGGCGAAGGCCAGCCGAGAGGGGACGTTGGCCTTGATCAGTCCGGTGACGACGTCGACGCTGGGGCGCTGGGTGGCCAGGACCAGGTGGATCCCGGCCGCGCGGGCCAGCTGGGTGATGCGCACGACCGCGTCCTCGACGTCGCGGGGGGCGACCATCATGAGGTCGGCGAGCTCGTCGACGATCACCAGCAGGTAGGGGTAGGGCTCGTAGACGCGTTCGCTGCCCAGCGGGGCGGTGAGCTCCCCGGTGCGCACGGCGGCGTTGAAGTCGTCGACGTGCCGGTACCCGGAGGCCGCGAGGTCGTCGTAGCGGCGGTCCATCTCCCCCACCACCCACTGGAGGGCCTCGGCGGCCTTCTTCGGGTTGGTGATGATCGGTGTGATCAGGTGCGGGATGCCCTCGTACATGGTCAGCTCGACCCGCTTGGGGTCGACCAGGATCATGCGCACCTCGTCGGGGGTGGCGCGCATCATCAGGGACGTGATGAGCCCGTTGATGCAGGTGGACTTACCGGCGCCGGTGGCACCCGCGACCAGCACGTGCGGCATCTTGGCCAGGTTGGCCACGACGTTGGTGCCCTCGACGTCCTTGCCCAGGCCCACCAGCATGGGGTGGTCGTCCGAGGTGGCCGCCGGGGAGCGCAGCACGTCGCCCAGACTCACTATGTCCTTGTCGGTGTTGGGGATCTCCACACCGATCGCGGACTTGCCGGGGATGGGCGACTGGATGCGCACGTCGGCGCTCTTGACCGCGAGCGAGATGTTCTTGGACAGCGCCGTGACCTTCTCGACCTTCACCGCCGGGCCGAGCTCGATCTCGTACCGGGTGACGGTCGGCCCCCGGGTGAACCCGGTGACCTCGGCGTCGATCTTGAACTGCTGCATGACCCCGCTCAGGGCCGCGACCACGTCGTCGTTGGCCTGGGTGCGGGGCTTGACCGGGGTACCCGGCTTGAGCATGGCGGGGGCGGGCAGCTCGTAGTCGCCCTCGACCACACGGGAGGGGATCGAGAGCTGTTCGGTGGTGACCGGCGGCGGCGTGGGGTCGGGGGTCGGGGCCTTGGCCTTCTTGCGTGCGGGCTTCTTCGCCGCGGCCGCCTCGGCCTCCTCCTCGTCGGTGAGGGCGGGGGCGATCGTCCCCTTGTCGGGCTCGCTGGGCAGGACCGGGCTGTCGTAGGGGCGCTCGTGGTCCCCCGCGACGGTCTGGGCCTCGGAGGTCTGCGCCTTCGGCTTGCGCTTGCGCTTGGGCTTGGTCTCCTGGTCCGCGCCGAGGAGTCCGATCCCGGCGTCGGGGCCGGCGTCGCGCTCCATGAGGGCGCCGAACAGGGTCTGGAGACGGTCCGGGATGCGACGGATGGGGGTGGCCGTCACCACGAGGATGCCGAAGACCAGGATCAGGGCCAGCAGGAGCCCGGTGATCCAGGGGGTGACCACCGAGCTGAGCGGGCCGGAGGCGACGAAGCCGATGACACCGCCCGCGTCCTGGAGCCCCTCGATGCCGTCGACGGGCTGCGGGATGCCGTGGGCGATGTGGATGAGCCCGAGCAGGCCGAGCATGATCGCGGTGACCCCGATGAACAGCCGTCCCGCGTCGCCCTCCTTGCTGGTGCTGGGGGTGCGCATGAGCTTGACCGCGATGGGCAGGAAGAGCAGCGGCAGGATCGGGGAGAAGGTGCCGAAGCCGCCGACCACCACGAAGCGGGTCGCCTCCAGCAGCGGGCCCTCGCTCTGCCACCACACGGCGGCGGCCACGAGGATGCCCAGGGCCAGCAGGATCAGACCGATCCCGTCGCGGCGCAGGTCCGGGTCGAGACCGCGCGCGCTGCGTCCCACCGCGCGGGCCGCCCCGCCCACCGTGTGCGCGATGACCTTCCACACCACCAGCAGGAACTGGCCGAAGAGCGTGACCACATAGGCGATGGGCCCGTCGGGCATGCGCTTCTTCGCCGCGGGTTTGCGTGCGGCGGGCTTCTTGCGCCCAGCACCACCTGAGGAGGCACGCGTGGCCATCGGGGGTCACCTCCACCGGGGACGGGTTCGATTCCGAGGCGCGGGCACAGCTGCCCGGCACGGCGGGAAGCCTACTAAGCCGTCCAGCCCGGGGCACGAAGCGCACCCGGCGTGTCGCGGCCCGCATGTTCGCGCTGAGGGGGTTTCCGGCTCGACCGTGGTCCCAGCCGCCAGGGGTGTCCGATCGGCAGCCCACCACGCACCCGAGCGAGGCGGAGGTGCACAAAGGAACGGCCCGAGAGCGCCTGCGCGCCTCGGGCCGTTCCAGGGTTCCCCTACGGTCAGACCTCGACCAGGACGGGGATGATCATGGGGCGACGACGGTAGGTCTCGTTGACCCAGCGCCCCGTGCTGCGGCGGATGAGCTGACGCAGCTGGTGCGGGTCGTTGACCCCGTCGGAGGCCGCCTTGTCCAGGGCGTCCTGGATCTTGTCGATGACGTCGTCGTAGGCCGCGGCGCCCATGCCTGCGCCCCGGGTGTGGATCTCGGGGTCACCGAGGATCTTCCCGGAGTTGGAGTCCACCGCGACGACGACGGAGATGAAGCCCTCCTCGCCGAGGATGCGGCGGTCCTTCAGGGCCGCGTCGGTGACGTCGCCGACCGAGGAGCCGTCCACGTAGACATATCCGGCCTGCACCGCACCGACGATCTTGGCGCGGTTCTTGTACACGTCCACCACCACGCCGTCCTCGGCGATGACGATGCGGTCGCTCGGCACGCCCGTGAGCTTGGCCAAGTCGGCGTGCGCACGCATGTGCCGCCACTCGCCGTGCACCGGCATGAAGTTGCGCGGACGCACCATGTTGAGCACGTACAGCAGCTCGCCGGCGGAGGCGTGGCCGGACACGTGCACGAGCGCGTTGCCCTTGTGCACGACCTTGGCGCCCCAGCGGGTGAGACCGTTGATGACCCGGTTGACCGAGTTCTCGTTGCCCGGGATCAGCGACGAGGCGAGCAGGATGGTGTCGCCCTCCTCGATGCGGATCTGGTGGTCCCGGCTGGCCATGCGGCTCAGGGCCGCCATGGGCTCGCCCTGGGAGCCGGTGCAGATCAGCACGACCTCGTCGGCGGGCATCTTGTCGAGCTGCTTGACGTCGACGATGGTGTCGCCGGGGATGCTCAGGTAGCCGAGGTCGCGCGCGATGTTCATGTTGCGGACCATGGAGCGGCCCACGAACGCGATCTTGCGGCCGTGCGCGGTCGCGGAGTCGATGACCTGCTGGACGCGGTGCACGTGCGAGGCGAAGCAGGCCACGACGATGCGCTTCTTGGCCTGCCGGAACACCTTGTCGATGGCCTCGGTCAGGTTGCGCTCGTTGACGACGAACCCGGGCTGCTCCGCGTTGGTGGAGTCCGACAGCAGGATGTCCACGCCCTCGTCACCGAACCGGGCGAACCCGGCCAGGTCGGTGAGGCGGCTGTCCAGCGGCAGCTGGTCCATCTTGAAGTCGCCCGTGTGCAGTACCGTGCCGCCGGGCGTGCGGATGCCCACGGCGAGCGCGTCCGGGATCGAGTGGTTGACCGCGAAGAACTCCAGGTCGAAGGGGCCGAAGTCGTGTCGCTCCCCCTCCTCCACCAGGACGGTCTCCGGCTTGATCCGGTGCTCGCCGAGCTTGGCGCTGATCAGTGCCAGGGTGAGCTTGGAGCCCACGATCGGGATGTCGGCCCGCTCACGGAGCAGGAACGGCACGCCGCCGATGTGGTCCTCGTGCCCGTGGGTGAGCACGATCGCCTCGATGTCGTCGAGACGGTCCCGGATGTAGTCGAAGTCCGGCAGGATCAGGTCGACGCCGGGCTGCTCCTCCTCGGGGAAGAGCACGCCGCAGTCGACGATGAGCAGACGGCCGTCGTACTCGAAGACCGTCATGTTGCGGCCGATCTCACCGAGCCCGCCGAGCGGGACGATGCGCAGGACGCCCTTGCCCTGGGGCGGGGGCGGACCGAGTTCGGGGTGCGGGTGACTCATACGGAACCCTCCGTCAGACGTTCGACGCGCACGGCGCTGGCGGGCACGGCCTGGTGCGGGGCGAGCCCGATGGGGCCCTTGACCCCGGCGGCGGCCAGGTCCTCGCGCAGCAGGGCCTGGAGCTCGGAGGACGCGTCCGCGAGCGGGGTGCGGACCGGACCGGAGGGGAGCCCGAAGAGGTTCAGGATCGCCTTGGTCGTGATGACACCCTGGGTGCGGAACATGCCGGTGTAGACCGGGGTGAGGCGGCGGTGGATGGCCAGCGCCTGGCCGACCTCGCCCTCCTCGAACGCGTCGATCATGTCCTTGAGGTCGCTGCCGACGATGTGGCCGACGACGCTCACGAAACCGGCCGCGCCGACGGACAGCAGCGGCAGGTTCAGGATGTCGGTGCCGCAGTAGTAGGCCAGGTCGGTGCGCTCCATGACCCAGGAACTGGCGCCGACGTTGTCCTTGGCGTCCTTGTTGGCGACGATGCGCGGGTGCTCGGCCAGCCGGACCAGGGTCTCGGAGGCGATCGGCGTCCCGGTGCGGTGCGGGATGTCGTAGAGCATGACCGGCAGGTCGGTGGTGTCGGCGATCTCGGTGAAGTGCCGGATCAGCCCCTCCTGCGGGGGCTTGTTGTAGTAGGGCGTGACCGCCAGCAGGCCGTGCGCGCCCGCCTTCTCGGCGGCCCTCGCCAGCTTGAGGCTGTGGCGGGTGTCGTTGGTGCCGACGCCCGCGATGATCTGGGCGCGGTCGCCGACGGCCTCGACCACCGAGCGCAGCAGGCGGTCCTTCTCGTCGTCACTGGTCGTGGGCGACTCACCGGTCGTGCCGCTGATGACCAGACCGTCGTTGTGCTGCTCGTCCACCAGGTAGGTGGCGAGTCGGGCGGCGCCGTCGTAGTCGAGTTCCCCGTCTTCGAGCATCGGGGTGACCATCGCGGTCAACATCTTGCCGAACGGGCGGTTCTTGGGTTCCACCATCGTGTCTGAAAGGCTCTCGGGCCCCAGCCGAAAGGCGTCGGGGCCCTGGGTTGCCCTTCCTCCTCTCCATGTGCGTGAAACAGGTGCGTGTCCCGAGCCGGGTGCTTTCCTCCGTGCTACGGGTGAAGACGGCGCTGAGCGTCCGTCACCGCGACCGGTGAACGCGGGCCACCGGAAGCGGGAAAGTCTGTGTGCTCCTCGCACGTGGGAGTGCGCTGGAGCGTGGCCGGTTCGGACCCCGTCCTCGTGGGTTGAGGTGAGGGACCGTCCCGGTCGTGACCGACCAGGTCACCTGGAGCCTACGCGCTCGACCGGTGCCCGGAAGTGTGAACCTACCCGCACCGGGCCCGCGTCGCTCGGACGGGGCCCGGGATCACCGTGGTCGGAAGACGGCGCGCGGGGGTCGTTTCGGGCGTGTCTCAGTCGTCCCTGCCGTCGGGCAGGAACATGCTGACCACCCAGCTCACGATGGTGACGACGATGGCTCCCCAGAAGGCGGGCCAGAACCCGTCCACGTGGAAGGGGACGTCGAACAGCCCGGCGATCCACGCGGTGAGCATGAACAGCAGCGCGTTCACCACCAGCCCGATCAGACCCAGGGTCAGGGCGTAGAACAGGCAGCCGACCGTCTTGACGATCGGTTTGATGACCGCGTTGACCACGCCGAAGATCGCGCCGACCACGAGGTAGACGACGACCTGACCGACGGTGTCCTGCGCCGTGACGTCGATCCCGTCGACAAGGAGGACAGCGGCCCAAAGGGCCAGCGCGTTCGCGATAACTCTGATAATGAGGCTCACAACGTAGATGTTCCCATGCCGGTGCAAGGTCCGGAAACTCCGGCGTGGGTGATCTTTTCGTCCGGCGTGTCGCACACCCGCGCACGCCGGTCCGGATCCAACCGAGAGGCCCCCTCGTGTCCAGTGCGCAGTTCGTCCGTCCCGCCCGTGCCGCCGATGTGGACACGGTGGTGAACCTCCAGGTCACGTCGTGGCGGTCGGTGTACGGGGAGCTGTTGCCCGCCGAGGTGGCCGAGGAGCTCTCGGGTGCCCAGGCGCGGGAGAGTTTCCGTGAGCAGTGGACGGCGGCGCTGGAGTCGCCGCCCACCTCCAGGCACCGGCTGGTGGTGGCGACCGACGAGGACGGCGGGGTGCGCACCGTGGTCGGGTTCGCGGCGTTCGGCCCGGCCGGGGACCCGGACCTGTGGCCAGCCAAGGACGCGGAGGTGTTCGCGCTGCACGTGGACCCGGAGAGGGTGCGGCAGGGACACGGCAGCCGCCTGGTGAACGCGTGCGTGGACCACCTGGTGGAGGGCGGGTTCGGCACCGTGCACGTGTGGGTCCCGGAGGAGGAGAACGCGCTGCGGACGTTCTTCGAGGCCTCGGGGTGGCGAGCCGACGGGGCCAGGCGGGAGATCGACATGGGTCGGCTCCTTCCGATGGTGCGGCTGCACGCGACCGTCTCCGAGTAGTTCGGCGGCGCGGCGGCCAGGCACTACCGTTGGGTAGTTGTCCGGCGCGCCCCTCGGCGTGTCAACGTCTCGAATCTGGAGGACCGGCGCGTGGCCACGGTCAGTGAATGGGTCTCGGGGCTACGCCCCCGCACGCTTCCGAACTCGATCGTCCCGGTGGCGGTCGGCACAGCGCTGGCCTTCTCCCTGGGCGGCTTCGTGTGGTGGAAGGCCCTGCTCGCCCTGGTGGTGTCCATGGCTCTCCAGGTGGGCGTGAACTTCGCCAACGACTACAGCGACGGGGTCAAGGGCACCGACACCGAGGAGCGCACCGGCCCGACCCGGTTGACCGCGAGCCGCCTCGCCGCTCCGAAGCAGGTGCTGGCCGCCGCGCTGGGGAGCTTCGCGTTCGCCGGTGTGGTCGGCCTGGTGCTGGTGGCGACCAGTTCGTGGTGGCTGCTGTTGATCGGCGCGGCCGCGATCGCCGCCGCCTGGTACTACACCGGCGGGCGCACCCCCTACGGATACCGGGGCCTGGGCGAGATCTCCGTGTTCGTGTTCTTCGGCGTCGTGGCCGTGGTGGGCACGGTGTTCGTGCAGATGGGAACGCTGCCCTGGCAGGCCTGGGTGGCGTCGGTGCCGGTGGGTCTCCTCTCGTGCTCGGTGCTGGTGATCAACAACCTGCGCGACATCCCCACGGACCGGGAGACCGGCAAGATCACCCTGGCCGTGCGCCTGGGCGAGAGCGGCACCCGACGCCTCTACGCGGGGATGATCGTGGCGTCCTTCGTGGTCGCCCTCGTGCTGACCACGGTGTCCTGGTGGGTGCCGCTGGTCCTGTTGGCCGCGCCGCTGGCGGTGCCGCCGCTGCGCCGGGTGCTGGGCGGTCAGGTCGGCCGTGACCTGGTGCTGGGCCTGGGCGAGACAGGGAAGCTCCAGATGGCCTTCGGCGTGCTGTTCTCGGTGGCGCTCGCCCTGGGCTAGGCGGGTTAGGGTCGTCGGGTGGACCAGAGCGACGAGGACTTCTTCGCGAACCTGCCCGCGACCCGGGGAGCGGCCGGCGGACTCATCCGTTCGGCCTCGGGCGACGTGCTCCTGGTACGGCGCGTGTACGACCCCGAGAGGCCCTGGGGCGTCCCCGGCGGGATCATGGAGGCCGAGGAGTCACCGGTGGCCGCCTGCCGCAGGGAGATCGCCGAGGAGCTGGGGCTGACCGCCCACGTACGGGCCCCGCTGGTGGTGGACTGGGTGCCGTCCCGACCACCCCGCACGGCCGCCTACCAGTGGCTGTTCCGGGTGGACGTCCCGCACACCGACTTCCGGCTGCCGCCCGACGAACTGTCCGGCTGGGAGTGGGTCCCGCCCGATCGGCTCTTCGACTACCTCGCCGAAGGGACGGCCCGGCGCATGAGGGCGGCGGTCTCGGTGGACGACCACGGTGGAGGTCTGGTCTACCTGGAACACGGACACGCCGTCCTGCCTGGGCCGACCTGAGCGACCCGCCTCCGGACCCCGCTCCGGTTACGATGCCTGCCCCGCCTATGTACCCCCTTGGAGAACCGTGCCGAGCGACCACCCCACCGATCCCCTCGAGCTCGCCCCTGACCCGGTGGCCTGGGCCGAACGCAACGCCCGCCAGGCGCGCGCGTTCGACACGATCGGAGAACGCTACGACGAGGCCTTTCCCAACAAGGAAGGCCAGGAGGACTGCGTTCGCAGGCTGTTGAGTCTGCTGCCACCGAACGCGCAGATCCTCGACCTCGGTTCGGGGACCGGCCTGCCCACGGCCCGCCAGCTGGTCAGCTCCGGCGCCCAGGTGACCGGCTTCGAGATCTCCGAGGAGATGATCGCGCTCGCCCGTCAGAACGTTCCCGAGGCGACGTTCCGCCGGGCAGACATCGTCGACCTGGACCCGGTGGAGTGCTCGTACGACGCCATCGTGGCGTTCTTCTCGCTGCTCTGCCTGCCCAAGGGGCGCATCCCGCAGGCCCTGGGCCGCGTGCGCGCCTCGCTGGTCCCCGGCGGCCTGGTGTGCCTGTCGATGGTCGAGGCCGACCTGGACGACCAGCCCATCTCCTTCCTGGGGAACGAGATCCGGGTGTCCGGCTACCCCCGCGACGAACTGAGAGAGGTCGTGGAGCGGGCCGGGCTCATCATCGAGGACGAGCGCGTGGTCACCTACTCCCCCGACGGCGCCCACCCCGAGGTCCAGATCTTCCTCACCTGCCGCCGAGGCGCGTAGCCGTAGGGAAGGTGGAAATGTCCGTTTCTCGAGAAGTTACAAAAATGGCCACTTGCCATCGGTAAGTTTGCAGGTGAAAAAGGGTGCTCCCCGCGCACGCGGGGATGGTCCCGACCGAGGGCAGGACGCTTCCCGGCTGGTCCTGTGCTCCCCGCGCACGCGGGGATGGTCCCACGAATAACTTTTCGGCAGACGGGCGTTCTCGGTGCTCCCCGCGCACGCGGGGATGGTCCCATTGTCCATCGCATCGCGAACTCTCCTGATCTGTGCTCCCCGCGCACGCGGGGATGGTCCCCTCGGTGCGGACGGCGGTCGGCCGGTGCTCGAGTGCTCCCCGCGCACGCGGGGATGGTCCCGCCGAGGGGGCCGCACGCCTCCGGCGGCTCCGGTGCTCCCCGCGCACGCGGGGATGGTCCCCGGGGTCGGGCCACGGGCCCTCTCGAATTGGTGTACTCCCCGCGCATGCGGGGATGGTCCCCACGTCAGCAAGGTCACGGGGGAGCTGGAGCAGTGCTCCCCGCGCATGCGGGGATGGTCCCACCGGTGTCCAGGGCGAGATGGCTGGGACTGTGTGCGCCCTGCTGGGACGGGACATGACTGAGGGGGACCACCCTCATGGTGGTCCCCCTCATTGGTCAGATGGCTAGTCCAGGCCCAGGATCGGCTCCAGGCCCAGGGTGAGGGGCTCGGGAAGCTCTGCGGTCCTGCGGATGCCGAGGAGGACTCCGGGCATGAACGAGGTGCGGTTCATCGAGTCGTGGCGGATCTTCAGGGTCTCGCCGTCGGTGCCGAACACGACTTCCTGGTGGGCGATCAGGCCCTGGATGCGCAGGGCGTGCACGCGGACGCCCTCGACGTCCGCGCCACGGGCCCCGGGGATCTCCGAGGTGGTGGCGTCGGGCATCGGCTCGGTCCCGGCCTCACGGCGGGCCTCGGCGACGAGCTCGGCGGTCCGGTAGGCGGTGCCGCTGGGAGCGTCGGCCTTGTTCGGGTGGTGCAGCTCGATGATCTCCGTGGAGTCGAAGTAGGGCGCGGCCTTCTTCGCGAAGTGCATCATCAGGACGGCCGCGATGCCGAAGTTGGGTGCGATGAGCACCTTCGCCCCCGGCTTGGCCTCCTGGAGGGCGCGCACCTTCGCCAGGCGGGCCTCATCGAAACCGCTGGTCCCGACGACGGCGTGGATCCCGTGGTCGATCAGCCACGCGAGGTTGTCCATCACCACGTCGGGGTGCGTGAAGTCGACGACGTAGTCGGCCCCCAGCACCGCTTCACGATCGTCGGCGCTGTCCACGCCCGCGACAAGTTCCATGTCGTCGGCGGCCTGAACCGCCTTGACGACCTCTGACCCCATGCGCCCATCGGCGCCGAAAACTCCTACCTTGAACACGGCACGAGCGTAGCGGAATCCGGCGTGGTGAGGCGGGTCGGGGCGAGTCACACGTGTCACTCTGACCCCATGGAGCAGAACACGGAACGCTCGCAGAAGCGGCTGGGGTCGCTGTTGAACGGGCTTCGTGCGGCTGTTCTGGGCGCCAACGACGGCATCGTCTCCACGGCGGGTCTCGTGGTGGGCGTGGCGGGTGCCACCCCGCACCGGGAGACCCTGTTGGTCGCGGGAGTGGCCGGGACCCTCGCGGGCGCCCTGTCGATGGCGGCGGGCGAGTACGTCTCGGTGAGCACGCAGCGG
Organism: Nocardiopsis sp. B62; assembly: GCF_018070675.1. Classification (NCBI taxonomy): domain Bacteria; kingdom Bacillati; phylum Actinomycetota; class Actinomycetes; order Streptosporangiales; family Nocardiopsidaceae; genus Nocardiopsis; species Nocardiopsis sp. B62. The sequence continues at coordinate 19,724 of NZ_JAGPXK010000015.1, forward strand.
GACACCGAGAGGGCGGCGATCGCCCATGAGCGGCGGGAGCTCTCCGACGACCCCGAGGGCGAGTTGGAGGAGTTGGCGGGGATGTACCGGGAGCGCGGACTCAGCGAGGAGCTGTCCCGCAGGGTCGCCCGTGAGCTCACCGACCATGACGCCCTGAGCGCCCACGTGGAGGTGGAGCTGGGGCTGAACCGGTACCGGGCCAACCCCTGGCAGGCCGCGTTCGCGAGCATGTTCTCCTTCCTGTTGGGCGCGATGATCCCGCTCCTGGCCATGCTGCTGAGCCCGGACGCCTGGCGTCTGGCGGTGACGGTGGTCGCGGTGCTGGTGGCCACGGGTCTGCTGGGCGCGATCAGCGCGCGGATGGGCGGCGCCCTGCCCTTGCGCGCCGCGCTGCGGTGCGTGCTCGGCGGGTCGTTCGCCATGCTGGTGACCTACACGGTGGGCTCGCTGATCGGCGGCCTGGCGGGCTCCTGACACTCAGCGCACGGTGGCCAGGGTGAGCGCGAAGTCCCCCTCCGCGTCGGTCCACCAGTGGGTGAGGTCGAACCCCGCGGCGTCGAGTTCGGCGGCCAGTCCCTCGCGGCGGAACTTGGCGGAGATCTCCGTGCGCATCTCCTCGCCCTCGGCGAAGCCCACCTCCAAGTCGAGGTCGGCGACGCGCACGTGCTGCGCGGAGCGGGCGCGCAGGCGCATCTCGATCCACTCGCACTCGGCGTTCCACACCGCGAGGTGCTCGTAGGCGGTGGGGTCGAAGTCGCCGCCCAGCTGCTGGTTGATCACCGAGAGCACGTTGCGGTTGAAGGCGGCGGTCACCCCCTGGGAGTCGTCGTAGGCAGCCACCAGGCGGGCGGGGTCCTTGACCAGGTCGGCGCCGAGCAGCAGGGAGTCCCCCCGGTGCAGCACGTCGTGGATGTCGCGGAGGAAGGAGTCGCGGGGTCCGGGTTCCTGGTTGCCGATGGTGGAGCCGAGCACCGCCAGGAGCTGGCGCCCGCTCTCGCTGACCGGCAGCAGGCCCAAGTGGTGCTCGAAGTCCCCCACCACCGCGTGCACGTCCAGGCCGGGGTAGTCGTCGACGACCGGGCGCGCGGAGGCGGCGAGGAACTCCCCGCTGACGTCGACGGGCACGAACCTGGTCAGCTCCCCCTGGCGTCGCATGGCGTCCAGGAGGAGCCGGGTCTTGACCCCCGCCCCGGAGCCGAGCTCGATGAGGGCGACGGCGCCCGAGGCCTCCGCGATCTCGTCGGCGTGCGTCTCCAGGATGGAGCGTTCGGCGCGAGTCGGGTAGTACTCCGGAAGCCGCGTGATGTCCTCGAAGAGCCCGCTGCCGCGTTCGTCGTAGAACCACTTGGGCGGCAGTTGTTTGGGGCGTGCGGTGAGCCCCTCGGCGACGTCGGTGCGCAGGGCCTTGTCGAGCTCGTCAGCGGTCAGGTTTCGGTCAATCCGGAACATGGTGCCTCCTGTGTCCCTTACGGATGTACCCGGGGCGGGTGATACCAGTGGCGTGCGTGCCTGAGCTCAGCCGAGGGGCCGGACGTCGGTGCCCTCGCGGGTGGCCACGACCACGGAGTTCTCGGGGATCTGTCGCCAACCGCGCCCGTCGTCGAAGGGTTCGGAGGCCAGCCAGACGCCCTCGTCCCGGCGCAGGGTGTACAGGGTGTCCCCCGCAGTGGTCCCGACGATCACCTCTCCGTCGCTGGCCAGCAGGTTGTACCGCCCCTCGGAGAGTTCCCGGGAGCGGTGCACCGCCGATGCGAGCGCGTCGGTGAGGTCGCCCGAGGTCCGCCAGGTCCGCACGGCGTGCGCGAAGAGCGGGGCGGAGTCCACCGGCGCGCGGGCGTCCAGGGCGTCCGGCGGGAAGGGCGCGGCCATTCCGGTCAGGAGCGCCTGGTCGTCCCGGGCCGCCCCGTTGTGGCTGAACAGCAGGCGGTCAGCGCGGAAGGGCTGGGCTCCGGACTCCTCCGACCCGAACCCGACGGTGGCGTCGCGGACCGCGGCGAGCACACACCCGGACCCGATGGCCCTGGCGGCGTCGGCGAAGGAGGAGTCACCCCAGATCGGCATGGCGCGTCGGTACCGCAGCGGCTCGGCGGTCTCGGTCCCCTCCGGGTACCAGCCGACACCGAACCCGTCGGCGTTGACCGTCCCGTACCGCTGCTGTCGCGGGGCCCAGGACTGCACGTGCAGTGAGTGGGGCGCCGCGTACAGGAGTTCGTGCAGGGTACGCGGCGGCCCCAGGTAGGCGAGGTGACGGCACATCAGTCGCGGCCCGCGTCGCGTGCGCAGCGGAACCCGCTGAAGATCTGCCGTCGGATCGGGTGGTCCCAGTTGCGGAAGGTGGAACGGACCGCCGTGGGGTGGGTGGCCCAGGAACCTCCGCGCAGGACCTTGTAACCGTCGTCGAAGAAGACCTCCGAGTACTCCCGGTAGGGGAAAGCGGCAAACCCGGGGTAGCCGTGGAACGTCGTGGAGGTCCACTCCCACACGTCTCCGATCAGCTGACGCACCCCCAGGGGTGAGGTGCCCTCGGGGTGGCTGCCCACCGGGTGCGGCCCGAGCGCGCGCTGGCCGAGGTTGGCGTGGTGGCCGGTGGGTTCCGCGTCGCCCCAGGGGAAGCGGAGTGAGCGCCCGGTGGCGGGGTCGAAGCGGGCGGCCTTCTCCCACTCGGCCTCGGTGGGGAGCCGTTTGCCCGCCCATCGGGCGTAGGCCTGGGCCTCGTGGAAGGACACGTGCTGGACGGGTTGGTCCGGCGGCACCTCCTCGACCCGGCCGAACCGGCGCCGGGACCAGCCGTCGCCGTCCCGGTTCCAGAAGGCGGGCGCCTCGGCGTCGCGCCGCTGGCGCCACTCCCATCCCTCCTCGGTCCACCAGCGCGGGTCCTGGTAGCCGCCGTCAGCGACGAACCGCAGGTAGGCGGCGTTGGTGACCGGGTCGGTGTCGATCCAGTAGGCGTCCAGGTCCACGGTGTGAGCGCAGCGCTCGTTGTCGTAGGACCAGGGGTCGTCGTCGGTCCCCATGGTGAAGGGCCCGGCGGGGACCAGGACCTCCTCCGCCGGGGGCGGGCTCGACAGCGCGACCCCGGGCTCCTCCTCCAGCAGCACGGGGGCGCCGCGGCGGAGCTGGTGGGTGGCGAGCATGGTCTCGTCGTGCATGTGCTCGTGCTGGATCACCATGTGGAACACGAACCCGGCCTCCAGCAGGGACCGCTCCCCCGAGTTCCGGGGGGCGGGCACCGTCTCCAGGTTCACCGATTCGAGGGTGTCCAGGACCTCCCGGCGCACCCGGTCGTTGTACGCACGGGCCTCGTCCGGGCGCAGCAGCGGCAGGGCGACCCGGTCGGCCCTCGGGTTCTCGAAGGCGTCGTACAGACCGTCGATGTCGGGACGCAGCGCCTCGCGTCCCCCGGCTGCCCTGAGCAGCCACTGCTCCTCGTAGTTGCCGATGTGCGCCAGGTCCCAGACCAGCGGGGACATCAGCGGGGAGTGCTGGGTGAGCAGGTCCTCGTCGTCCAGGGAGTCCAGGGTCAGCCCGTTGCTGCGCCGCCTGCTCCGGTCGAGTTCGGCGGCGATGCGCTCCTTGGCGCGGTCCTGTTCGTGGCTCATGACGAACCTCCCCTGTGCGCGGCGCGCACGCCGCTCCGGTCCCCCTCCGGGTCCTCGGCGCCGTCACGCGGCTCGGGCACCAGCTCCCCGAGCGCGGCGTCCGCCGGGCACCGTCCGCGTCGGACGTACCGCTCCGCGTACGCGTCCACCAGGTGGGCGAGTCCGGCCGCGCCCATCCTCGGCAGCGCCTCCACCGCGGCGTCGAAGCACACCCGCGCGCAGGCGTCGATCTCGGGGTCGGCCGGCCCGAGGCTGGCCGAGCGCCGCCACAGTTCCGGGGAGGGAAGGCGGTCCCGGCAGAGCCGTTCGGTGGCCTCCTCCGCGACGGCGCGGGCACGGGGTTCGTCGAGCAGCGCGGCGGCGAGCGCCACCGGGACCGGCCACCAGCGCAGCGGCAGGGCGTCGATCATGCGCAGCTCCCACCAGCCGCGCGGGCGCACGGGCGGGAAGAGCGTGGACAGATGGAACTCCAGGTCGGCGAGGGTGAGCGGGCGGGCTCCCCGCCCGGCGACCCAGTCGGCCAGGGTGATGCCCGGGTCGGCCGTCCACTCCCCTCCCCCTCCGGGGATCTCCGGCACGGCCAGGACGTTGGCCGCGAGGGCGTACTCGGCCCAGGCGGTGGCCGGGTCCGGGTGGGTGTGGGACTCCAGGGCCGGTCGGGTGCGCGTGCCGTCCGTGGCCGCCCAGATGGCCCAGCGGGTGGACTTCCAGCCGGTGGGCCGCCCGCGCCACACGGCGGAGTTGGCGAACGCGGCCACCAGGACGGGTCCGAGCCGGTGCACGAGTTCCCAGCGGGCGCGCGCGTCGGCGGCGTCGGCCCCGGTGTCCAGGCACACCTGGAGTGACGCGGTACTGCACATCATGGTGTGCCCGCTGGGCTGGCGGCGGTTGGTGAAGAACCGCTCCATGGCCGTGTAGCGGGGCAGACGAAGCTGGCGGACGGGGGGCCGTACCGGGTCGAGAGCGGTCTCGGCCAGGTGCAGTCCGGCGTCGGCGAGGGTCTTGCGGATGTGGTCCAGGTCCCGGGCCAGGGCCTCGTGGGCGCGTGCCGGTCCCGGGAGTGCGGCCGAGCTGAGTTCGATCTGGCCGCCGGGTTCGAAGGTGATCCGGCTTCCCGCGGGCGGGGGGCCACAGGCCTCCATGAGCTCCGCGAGGCGGTCGATGGTGACGGGTGCGGTGGGGTGCTCGGGGTCGGTGACCAGCCATTCGGTCTCGGCCCCGACCTTTCCGGGTGGTCCGGTCTTGAAGCAGACACCGTTGATGTAGTCGTGGACGTCTTCGGTGGTCATGTGCGCCATGGGCTGCTCCCTCGGGTCGCGCCCCACAGGTCCTGCCCAGACACACACGGTCACGAACGTGTGTGATCACCCCAAATCATCGCAACCGGTGCGAACCCGTGCCGCGGGTGTGCCACCGCGTGGATGACACGCCGGTTGGCGTCGGGCTTCGCGACGGGACCGTGCCAGCGAGCCAGTCAAACGTGATGACGATCACATCTCGCGGGCTGGGTTCAGGCCTCCAGGAACTCCTTCACACGACCCTCGACGATCCGGCGTTCTTCCTGGTCAAGAGCAATGTCGAATACCTCGCGCAACACCGTTCCCACCTCTCCCAGAGTCAACTCCCGTGTCTCCCCGGTGCCGTCCACCCGCTCCACGGACAGCGTCGTGTCGTTGAGCGCGTACCGGGTCCCGCCAACGGTCCGCGCGACCATCAGGCGGCTGCGGAAGGGTGACCGTGAGTGAGTGGTGAGGTAGTGGCTGTACACCGCGTAGTCCTGCGGGAGTGCCCCCGCGGCGGCGAACAGGTACAGGTTCCGCCACCGCCCACCGGTGAACCCGCGCAGCAGCCACTCCTCGTCGCCGATCTCCGACACCCGGTCCAGCCGCAGGTTCCAACCGCCCTGCGAGACCTGGTGGCCGTCAACGAACGGGAGGGGTTCCACGAGGCCCCCGCCGCCGAAGCCGACGTCGGCCAGCCAGGGCTCACCGTCCACCACGACCCGCAGGAGGGCGTGGGTGGAGGGCCGGGGACGGCCGTCACCACCCATCAGGACCCGGGCGGTGAAGGCGGTCAGCGTGAACCCGAGCCGGTCCAGGGCGGCGGCCAGCAGCAGGTTCTGTTCGTAGCAGTAGCCTCCCCGCCGGTGGTGGACCATCTTGTCCGTCAGCGACGGGACGTCCAGCGGGACCGGGCGGCCCAGGAGCAGCTGGAGGTTCTCGAAGGGGATCGCCGCCAGGTGGGCGCGGTGCACGGCGGTGAGGGTGTCCAGGGTGGGCGGCGGCTCCCCGGACAGGCCCAGTCGCGCCAGGTAGGCGTCCAGATCGAGGTCGGCTCCGTGCCAGAGGTCGCTCTCGGTGAGGACGCGCTCCGGGGCCCTCGCCGGACCGGGCGGCTTCGCGGGTACGGGTTCCTCGGGGTGCTCGTTGGTCCACATGTCCGTGCCAACGGGGCCCGCGCCGGGAGTGTTCCGGCGCGGGCCCCTCCTCCGCCCCGAACCGGACGGGAGAACAGTTGTGGGTGACGAGGGCAGACGCCGGGATCGACGGGCCGGTCGGCGCCCGTGCGAGGACGCGTCGCCCGCGGCCCGTCGGGTGCGGCTCACGTGGTGCCCACCGGTCGGGACGACCTACACGGGCACGGGTCCGGGCGAACCGTCCGCGCGCAGGCGGCCGGTCGCGTCCTCGGCCGCCCAGTGGCAGGCCACCCGCCGCTCGGCGCCGCCGCCCAGGACCTCCGGGTCCACGGTGGTGCACAGGTCGGCCACACCGGCCCGCTCCGCCTCACCCGAGGCCAGGACCGGACAGCGCGGGTGGAACCGACAGCCGGTGGGGACCTGTTTGGGGTCCGGCGGCTCGCCGGAGAGCACCACGGGGCCCTCCTCCATCCCGGAGTCGGGCAGGACCGACAGCAGGGCCCGCGTGTACGGGTGGGCGGGAGCGGACAGGACCTCCTCCACGGTGCCCAGTTCCACCACGCGCCCGAGGTACATCACGGCGACCCTGTCGGCGATGTTCCACGCCAGGCCGAGGTCGTGGGTGGCCACCAGCGCGGACAGGCCCAGTTCGTCGCGCAGCTCCAGCAGCAGCCGCAGGATCTCCCCGCGCACGGACGCGTCCAGGGACGCCACCGGCTCATCGGCCACCAGCACCTCCGGGTCCAGGACCAGGGCCCCGGCGATCACCACGCGCTGGCGCTGTCCGCCGGAGAGCTCGTGCGGGTAGCGAGTGAAGAACCGTTCGGGCGGGCGCAGACCGGCCTGGGACAGTGCCCGTGAGACCCGCTCCGTCTCGTCCACGGCGGTGCCCTCGTGGATGCGCAGCCCCTCCACGACCGACTCGTAGACGGTGCGGCGGGGGTTGAGCGACCCCATCGGGTCCTGCTGCACGAGCTGGACCCGGCGCCGGTAGGTGCGCAGGTCGCGCGAGCGGTAGCCCAGTGGCGCCCCCTCGAACAGGACCCGGCCGCCCGTGGGCCGCTCCAGCCCGAGCAGGGCCCGGGCCAGGGTGGTCTTGCCACAGCCGGACTCCCCCACGAGGGCGACGATCTCCCCCGCCGCCACGTCCAGGTTGACCCCGTCCACGGCGCGGGCGGTACCCCGGCCGCCGCCCGGGGCGACCCCGGCGGCGAAGGCCACCCTCACGTCGTCGGCCCGCAGGATGGGCCCGGTCTCCTGCTTCGGCCCGGACCGGGAGGAGGGCTGTCGTGAGTCAGTGTCGGCGCTCAACGGCTCGTCTCCTCTGTGTTGGCGGTTCCGCTCTTGTCACTCGCGCCGCCCGGTCGGCTCATGCCACCGGAGCCACTCGCCGCGTTTCCGTGGCCGAGTGACCCTGGCCCCGTGCCCACGTGCACGCACGCGGCGTACCGGTCCGAGTGGCCGTCCCTGTCGGGGCGGACCGGCCACAGCGGCGGGTCCACGGTGGCGCACACCGTCTCCGCGACGGCACAGCGCGGCCGGAACACACAGCCCGTGGGCGGGTCGGCGGGGTCCGGCGGGTCTCCGGGCAGCCCCCGGGGCGCCAGGCGCGAGCCCGGGTCACCGATCTTCGGGAAGGCCGCGCTCAGCGCGCTCGCGTAAGGGTGCGCGGGTTCGTGCACGACCTCCCGCGCGGGGCCGTGTTCGACGATCCGCCCGGAGTACATGACCGCGACCCGGTCGCAGGTGGCCGCCAGGACGGACAGGTCGTGGCTGATCATCAGCATGCCGATCCCGGTCTCGTCCACCAGCCGCCCCAACAGGGCCAGGATCTGCGCCTGGATCATCACGTCCAGCGCGGTGGTGGCCTCGTCCGCGATGATCAGGCGCGGCTCGCACGCCAGCGCCATCGCGATCATCACCCGCTGGCGCTGGCCCCCGGAAAGCTGGTGGGGGTAGTCGCGCCGACGCGAGGCGGGCAGCCCCACCTGTTCCAGGAGCTCGGACACGCGCGCCTCCACCCGGGCCGGACCGACCAGCTCGTGGATGAGCAGCGGCTCGGCGATCTGGTCACCGATCCGCTTCACCGGGTTGAGCGAGTGCATGGCGCCCTGGAACACCACCGAGGCGCCCACCCAGCGCACGGCGCGCAGGCGGCCCCACTTCATCTGCAGGACGTCCTCGCCCTCCAGCAGGATGCTTCCGGTGACCTTGGCGCTGGCGGGCAGCAGGCGCAGCAGGGCCAGGGCCACGGTGGACTTGCCGCTGCCGGACTCCCCCGCCACCCCGAGGGTGTCGCCGGGGTCCAGGGACAGGTCGACGCCACGGACGGCGGGGACGTCCCCAGCGCTGCCGGAGTAGGTGACGCGCAGGTCGCTGACGTCGAGAAGGCTGGTCAACTCTGCCCCTTGAGCCGTGGGTTGATGACGGACTCGACCGCGCGCCCGCACAGGGTGAAGGAGAGCGCGACCACGGCGATGGCCAGGCCGGGCGGGACGATGTACCACCAGATCCCGGCGCTGATCGCCCCGGCGGTGCGGGCCGCCTCCAGGATGCCGCCCCAGGAGATGGTGGTGGGGTCTCCCATGCCCAGGAAGGCCAGGGTGGACTCCGCGATGATGGAGGTGGCCACCAGCAGCGTGGTCTGCGCGAGCACGACCGGCATGACGTTGGGCAGCACGTGCCAGCCCATCACGTGGGCGTGGCCGCCGCCCAGGGCGCGGGCGCGCTCCACGAACGGGCGGGCCTCCACCGCGAGGGTCTGGGCGCGTACCAGGCGTGCGGTGGGCGGCCAGACGGTGAGGCCGATCGCGATGATGATGGTGCCGGTGCCGCGCGGCAGGACGGCGGCCAGCGCCACCGCCAGGACCAGGGTGGGCAGGACCAGGAACCAGTCGGTGACCCGCATGAGCACCGTGGACACGATTCGGCCGCCGACGCCGCCGGAGGAGCCGAAGTGCCCGGCGGTGACTCCCACGAGAGTGCCGAGGGTGACCGACACGAACGTGGCCAGCAGTCCGACCGTCAGCGAGACACGCGCGCCCCAGATCACCAGGTCCAGGATCGAGCGGCCGAAGTTGTCGGTTCCCAGGGGGAACTGCCAGCTCGGCGGTTCGTGGGACTCCCCCGGGGCGCCAGTGATGGTCAGGTGGGTCTGGTCGATGAACAGCGGGGCCGTCACGGCGAGCAGGCCGATGGCGAGCAGCAGGCCCAGGCCGAGGAGCCCTGCCCGGTTGCGGGCGTACTCGCGGGCGAAGCCGACCAGGGCCTCACGGCGGCGTCTGCGGGCCAGGGCGCGGCTGGAGAGCGCGGGATCCGGTGGCGCCGCGGGGGCGGCCGGGGCGGGTCCGGTGGGTGTGTTCATGGGCGCACCCTCGGGTCGAGCAGCGGATACACCAGGTCGGCCAGCAGGTTCATGAGAATCACCGAGGCCGCGAACACCACGAACAGCCCCTGGACGAGGCCGAGGTCGGGCACGCGCAGACCGGAGTAGAAGAGCTGGCCGAGTCCGGGCCAGGAGAAGACCGTCTCCACGAGGATGACCCCGGAGACGACCTGCCCGAGGTTCAGGAAGATGAGCGTCACGGTGGGCAGGAGCGCGTTGGGCACGGCGTGCCTGCGGCGCACGAGGGCGTCGCGCAGTCCCTTGGCGCGGGCCGTGACCAGGTAGTCGGCGCCCTTCTCGTCCATCAGCGACGAGCGCATGATCATGAGGTACTGCGCGTAGATCACCGCGACCATGGTCAGGACCGGCAGCACCATGTGCCGGGCGGTGCTCAGCGCGGTCTCCACCGGTCCGGTGGCACTGGGCGAGACCATACCGCCGGTCGGGAACAGGCCGGGCATGAACCCGCGTCCCGAGGCGAGCAGCACGATCAGCAGCAGACCGAGCCAGAACGTGGGCACCGACCAGAAGAACAGCGCCACCGCCGTGTTGATCCGGTCCCCGCGTCCGCCCGGCCGCCACCCGGCGCGGGCGCCGAGGAAGAGGCCGAGGAGCGCGGCGATGACCGTGCCGGTACCGGCGAGCAGGATCGTCGGGCCCAGGCGTTCCAGGATGAGGTCGACCACCGGCTCGCGGTACTGGAAGGAGATCCCGAGGTCGAGCCGCACCAGCCCGGCCGCGTAGTCGAGGAACTGCTGCCAGAGCGGCTGGTCGAGGCCGAACTGGCGGCGCAGCTCCTCGCGCTGTTCGGCGGAGACCTCGCGGCCCTCGGTCATGGCGCGGACGGGGTCACCGGGCAGGATCCGGAAAAGGAAGAACCCGGCGACGATCACGGCGAACAGGGAGACCACGGCGGTGGTCAGGCGGCCGAGCACGTAGGTGGCCACGGGGGCCGCTCGGCCCAACCCCGTGGGGCCCGCCGGGGCGGGGACGTCGGTGGTCCCCGCCCCGGTCGGTTCGTCCGCCTCGGTGGGCGTTGTCGTCACTCGCGGTCCTCCACGGTGGAGCGTCGTCGGAAGAAGACGAAGGCACCCGCGACCACCAGCACCAGCACGCCGGCACCGATGGCGATGAGCACCCCGGTGGACGGCCCGGAGCCGCCGCCGGACGCGCCCTCCGCGGGCTCGGCCGACCACCAGGCCCAGTAGCCGTCCTGACCCCAGATGTTGCCGCCCTCGGCGGGCTCCAACTGGAGGCTGGCGATGTGGTCGGTCCGGTAGGCCTCCATGATGTTCGGGTAGGCCAGGACGTTGACCACGGCCTCCCGGTACAGGACCTCCTGGAGCTGGTGGATGATCTCGGCGCGGGCCTCGCGGTCGTACTCGGCCAGCTGCGCGGCGTAGAGCTCGTCGTACTCCTCGTCACAGAAGTACGCGTCGCCCTGCATGGTGCCCGGTTCGGTGGGCAGCGCGTCGCAGGTGTGGATACTGAACACGTAGTCGGGGTCGGGGTTGACCGTCCACCCGGTGAAGATGAGGTCGTACTCGGCGTCGTAGAGGGCGTCGCTCAGGATGCCCGGGTCGACGGTCTGGTTGTCGATCTCGATGCCGATGTCGGCGAGGCGCTCGTCGATGACCTGCCCGGCCTGGACGTTGTCCGGGCGGTCGGCGTGGACGTGCATGCGCAGTTCGAGGCGGTCGCCGTCGGGCGAGACCCGCACGCCGTCGTCGCCCCTCTCGTACCCGGCCTCGTCGAGCATCGCGTTGGCGGCGTCAGGGTCGAAGTCGAGGATGGCCTCGTCGCCCTCGGGAGCCCAGTGGAAGTCCGTGTAGCGGGGCGGGACGTAACCGCCCGCGGCGACGGCCTGGCCGTTGGCGCCCTGCTGGACGATCTCCTCGTTGTCGATGCCCATGACGATGGCCTGGCGCAGGGTGCGGTCCTCCAGCGCCGGGTGCCCGTCACCGAACTCCTCGCCGTCCTGGGTGACGGCGCCGGGGTTGATGGTGAAGGCCTGGAACCGTTTGCCGTCGGCGACGTTGACGGCGACGTTGTCCAGCGTCTCCAGGGAGGTGATCTGGGCGTCGGTGAGCTCGTAGACGAAGGAGACCTCGCCGCTGCGCAGGGCCTCGACGGCGGCGTCCTTCTCCGAGTAGTAGCGGAAGTACAGCTCGTCGAAGCCGGGGGCGCCGCGCCAGTGGTCGGGGTTGGCCTGCAGGCGGATGTGCTCGCCGCGCGAGTGCTCGGTGAGGACGAAGGGACCGCTGCCGACCGTGGGGAGGTCGTCGGCGGTGTAGTCGGAGAAGGCCTCGCCCTCCTCCTCGATGATCGGCTCCCAGACGTGCCGGGGGACGATCGGCACGCGCAGGGACTCCATGGTGGCCTGCGGCTCGTCCAGCTCGATGACGACGGTCGTGTCGTCCTCGGCCGTGACCTCCTCGAACCCGGAGACGTAGTTGCCGTTGGCGACGGCGGCGGCGTCGTTCTCCATCATCGTGGTGAACGTCCACGCCACGTCGTCGGCGGTGAGCTGCTCACCGTCGCTGAAGAGGGCGTCGTCGCGGAGGTTGAACGTCCAGGTGAGACCGTCGTCGGAGGTCTCCCAGCTCTCCGCGAGCGAGGGCTCGGGCTCGCCGGTCTCCGGGTTCACCGTGGTGAGGCTGTCGTAGACGTGCCGGAGGATGTTCGTGGTGACCGCGAGCTGCGCGGTGAAGGGGTTGAAGGAGTCGACCTGCTGGGCGATGGCGACGGTGAGGGTGTTGCCGCTCGCCTCGTCGGCGGCCGCCGGGGCCACCGTGAGGCCTCCGAGAAGGAGGAGCGCGCTGCCGGACGCCGCCGTCCGCCGGAGAAGGGTGCCGGAGGGAGGATGTTGGGTTTTCATAACGGCCCCTGTCAGGTTTCGTGGGGTTGGTGGCATTGCCACCTGGGGGTTGTTGGTTGTCTACCAACTCGCCGCGAGGAGCGTCAACGATCTTCGAGGTGAGGCGGGATATCGCAACACATTCGACTCCTGTGTCGGAGGCGTTCGTGTTTCCTGGGGATGAAGTGGCTTTTGTTCCCTGTCCGAAACGGGTCTCTGATTCGCGGCGATTGGCAGACTCCGCTACGGTTCCCGCCATGATGGGGCACTCGCACGCACTCAGTGGCGTGGTCGGCTGGATGGCGGTAGTACCGCTGGTCCAGGGCACGGAATTCCTTGGACTCAGCTTCGAACTGGGACCCGGTGAGATCATCGCCGGTTCCCTGGTGTGCGCTGGCGCGGCCCTGTTGCCGGACGTGGACCACAAGAGCGCGACGGTGACCAAGACCTACGGCAAGGCCACCGAGATCCTCAGCGACATTCTCAACTGGGCGTTCGGCGGGCACCGGATGGGCACCCACTCGTTCTTCTTCGCCGTCCTGATGGGCGTCCTGGTCCAGGCCCTGGCCCTGTGGTCGGAACTGGCCGTGCAGATCTTCGTGTTCCTGCTGGTCGGAATCGCCATGCAGGGGCTGGGTTTCGGCATGGACAAGAACCGGACGGCCTCGGGGATCATCAACGCGCTGGGAACGGCGGCGATCACCCTCACGCTGTACTCGGTGGGCGTGAACTACACGTGGCTGGGTCTGGCGGTGGCCTTCGGTATCGTCCTGCACTTCTTCGGGGACATGATCACCAAGATGGGCGTGCCGATCTTCTGGCCGTTCTGGAAGAAGCGCGTCGGTCAGGGCAAGGGCTTCGTCACCAACGGCCCGGTGGAGCAGAAGGTGGTCACCCCCCTGCTCACCATCGGCGTCATCATCGGCTCGGTGTACCTCTTCGACTGGCCCACCCTCCTCCCGGACCACTAGGGCGTGTTCTCAGCGGCCCGGCTGCGGGCGAGGCCGCTGGCCCGGCGGGGCGATGCCTCCTAGGGTGGCGGGCGTGACTCGAACCACAGAGGGCATCAGCCCGGAACTGCACGCCTACGTCGTCGCCCACAGCCAGCCGGTGGACCCCGTCCTGTCCGACCTGGCCGAGGAGACCGCCGCGCTGTTCCCCGAGTACCGGGGGATGCAGATCGGCCCGGAACAGGGCGTGTTCACCACCCTGCTCACCCAGCTGTCGGGGGCCCGGAACGCGGTGGAGATCGGCACCTTCACGGGGTACTCCTCCATCTGCTTCGCACGGGGACTGCCCGAGGACGGCACCCTGCTCGCGCTGGACATCAGCGAGGAGTGGACCTCGGTGGCCAGGAGGTACTGGGAACGGGCCGGGGTCGACCACAAGATCACCCTGCGGATCGGCCCGGCCCTGGACTCCCTGCGCGCCCTGCCGAGGGAACCCCAGTTCGACCTGGCCTTCCTGGACGCGGACAAGACCGGCTACGTGGACTACTGGGAGGAACTGGTCCCCCGCACACGCCCCGGCGGGCTGCTGTTGGCCGACAACACGCTGTCCCACGGGCGGGTGGTGGACCCCGAGCAGACCGCCCCGCACGTCCAGGGCATCCGTGACTTCAACGACAGGCTCGTCGCGGACGACCGCGTCGAACAGGTCCTGCTCCCCATCGGAGACGGCCTGACGCTGGCTCGCAGGCTCTGAGACCGCAGGCCCCGAGCCACCGCCGCGGCCCGCCGGAGTTGTCCACAGGCCACACGGTTCTCCCGGCGGGGACGGAGCGATCCCGGGTAATGTCCAGTTCCATGCGCCTGCTGCACACATCGGACTGGCACCTGGGTCGCTCCTTCCACCGGGAGAACCTCATCGAGGCCCAGGCCGCGTTCCTCGACCACCTCGTCGACACCATCCACTCGGAACGGATCGACGTGGTGGTGGTCGCCGGTGACCTCTATGACCGCGCCCTGCCCCCGGTCGACGCCGTGCGCCTGTTCGACGGCGCCCTCGGCCGCATCCGGGACACCGGGGCGCGGGCGGTGCTGATCAGCGGCAACCACGACTCCATGGCCCGGATGTCCTTCGCCACCGACCTGATCGACGCCTCCGGGGTGCACCTGCGCAGCTCCCTGGACGGGATCGGGACCCCGGTGGTGATCGAGGACCGGCACGGGCCGGTGGCCTTCTACGGCATCCCGTACCTGGAACCGGAGATCGCCCGCCACCACTGGGAGCTGTCCGAGCGCGGCCACCCGGCGGCGATCGGACACGCGATGAACCTGGTCAGGGCGGATCTCGCCCAGCGCCCGGGCACGCGCTCGGTGGTGCTCTCCCACGCCTTCGTCACCGGCGGGGAGCCCTCCGACAGCGAACGGGACATCTCGGTGGGCGGGGCCTCACACGTTCCGGCGTCGGTCTACGACGGCGTGGACTACGTGGCCCTGGGCCACCTGCACGGGCGCCAGACCATCACGCCCACGGTGCGCTACCCGGGCAGCCCGCTGGCCTACTCCTTCTCCGAGGAACACCACCGCAAGGGCTGCTGGGTGGTGGACCTGGACGCCGACGGGTTCGCCGGGGCGGAGTTCGTCGACGCCCCGGTGCCCCGGCCGCTCTCCCGTGTCAGGGGGCGCCTCGACGATCTGCTCACGGATGACCGCTGGGAGCCCCACACCGGCCACTGGCTCCACGTCACCCTCACCGACCCCCGGCGCCCCGCCCAGCCCATGGACCGGCTGCGCGAACGCTTCCCGCACACCCTGATGCTGGAGTTCGACCCCGACGACGGCGCCCTGGAGCGGCGACCGGTGACCGTCGCGGTGGCCGACCGACCCGAGCGCGAGGTGGTCGCCGACTTCGTCGAGTGGGCCAGAGGCAGCGCCGCCACCCCCGAGGAACGCGCGCTGGTGGACCGCGCGGTCGAAGAGGTCCGCGTCCAGGAAGGGACACGCTAGATGCGGCTGCACACCCTCACCATGACCGCCTTCGGTCCCTTCGCGGGAACCGAGACCGTCGACTTCGACCGACTCGGCGAGGGCGGGCTGTTCCTGATCCACGGGCCCACGGGTGCGGGCAAGACCTCCGTCCTGGACGCGGTCTGCTTCGCGCTCTACGGTGACGTGCCCGGGGCCCGCGGCAAGGACCGCTCCCCCAGGAGCGACCACGCCGCCCCGGGTCTCCGGCCCGAGGTCACCCTGGAGTTCACGGTCCAGGGGCGCCGCGTGCGGATCGAGCGGAACCCGCGATGGGAACGCCCCAAGAAGCGCGGGAGCGGCACCGTCACCGAGAACCAGAAGGTGCGTGTCCTCGACTGGCGGGGAGACCGCTGGGAGGGCGTGACGACCCGACCGGACGAGGCCGGACAGTTCGTGGGCGACCTCGTCGGGCTCACCATCACCCAGTTCTGCCAGATCGTCATGCTGCCCCAGGGCGACTTCGCCCGGTTCCTGCGGGCCAAGTCCGACGACCGGCGCAAGTCGCTGGAGCGGATCTTCAACACCCGGGTGTTCCGGGACGTGGAGGAGTGGTTCGGCGGTCACGCCAGGAAGCTGGAGCGCGAGGTGCGCGCCGCCGACGAACGGGTGCGGGCGGTCTCCGGACGGATCACCGAGGTGGGCGGGTCTTCGGCCCCTCAGGCCCCCGAGGAACTCGACGCGTGGGCCACGGAACTGGCGTCGGTGCAGGCCGCCACCGCCCGGGACTCGGAGGCGGTCACCGCCGGGTTCACCGAGGCCAGGGACCGGGCCCGTGAGGCGCTGAACACCGGACGCGAACTGCTGAACCGTCGCGAGCGGCTGGCCGAAGCCAGGGAACGCCGCGCCCGGTTGGCCGAGCGCCACGAGTGGCGGGCCGGGATCGACACCAGCCTGGCCGCCGCGGAGCGGGCCGACACGGTGCTGCCGTCCCTGCGCGCCCGCGACCACCGCCGCGCCGAACTGGACAAGGCCGAGCTGACCGTCACCGAACGCCTGGCCCTGGTCAGCGGGGTCGCGGACGTCGACGCCGCCGAGTTCGCGGACCCGGCCGACAGAGCTGGCCTGCCCTCGGTGCTCCGCTCCTCCGAGAGGTCCCGCCAGGACGAACTCGCCCGGCTGGACCACCTGCGCGGGGACGCCGAGCGCCGTCGGTCCCTCCACCGCGACCTCTCCGGACTGGACCGACGGCTCGCCGCCCTGCGCTCCGAGGCGGTCCGTGCCAGCGAGCGGGTGGCGTCGCTGCCCGCCCGGGTGGGGACGGTCACCGAGGAACTGCGCCGGGCCCAGGAGCAGTCCGGGCTGACCGACCCCGCGAAGGCCGCGCTCGACCTGGCCGAACGGCGCCGAGCGGCCGCCGAGGAGCACCGTCGCCTGAGTGCCGAGGTGGAACGGGCCGAGGACGAGCGTCGGCGCGCGGTCGACACCGCCCAGGCCGCCCGTGACCGGTCCCAGGACCTGCGGGAGCGGCGGATCGCCCACATGGCTGCCGAGCTCGCCGCCGATCTGGCCGACGGCGCGCCCTGCGCGGTGTGCGGGTCCACCGAGCACCCCTCCCCCGCCGCGCCGAGCGGGCTCGGGCTGGTGTCGGCCGAGGAGGAACGGGCGGCCCAGCACGCGGCGGACACCGCCGCCGCCCGGCGAACCGAGGCGGAGAACACCCTGGTGTCGGCGCGGGAACGGCACACGGCCGCCGCCGAGCGCGCCGAGGGTCGCACCGTGGAGGGCGCGGCGGAGGAGGTGGCCGTCCGCAAACAGGAGCTGGCCGACGCCCGCGCCGCGGCGCGCGAGGTGCACCGGTTGGAGGAGGAACTGGCCCAGGCGACGGCCGAGCTGGAACGGGCCCGCCAGCGCGAGGGCGAGCTGGCACGCGAGGAGAGCGAACTGACCGCCCGTCGTGAGGAGGGCGCCAGGGAACACGAACGGCTGACCGCGCTGCTGGACCGGGCCCGGGGCGAGGACGCCGGACTGGACGAGCGGATCGCCCGGCTGCGCGGCGAGGCCGAACTGCTCCGTGACGCGGCGGACGCCGTCGAGCTACGCGACCGGGCGGCCGAGGAGCTGCGCACCGCCGTCACCGAGGCCGGGCGTTCGTTGACCGAGGCACGCTTCGAGCACGAGGACGAGGTGGTGGCGGCCGCCCTGGACGAGCGCGGACGCCGTGACCTCAGATCCCGGGCACGGGACTTCGACGACCAGTGGGCCACGGTCGAGGCCCGGCTCTCGGATCCCGACCTGGCCGCCGCCGAGCTCACACCGGCGCCGGACCTCACGAATCTGGGCGCCGCCGCCGAGGCCGCGGACCGGGTGGCCGACCGAGCGGTGGCCTGGCAGGGCATGCTCTCGGACCGGGCACGCCGTCTGGCGACCCTGCGCGTGGAACTCGGCGAGCAGCTGTCCGGCTCCGAGCCCGTGCTGCGCCGCTACGCGGTGGCCCAGGGCCTGAGCACCCTGGCGGCGGGGACCTCGCCGGACAACACCGACAGCGTCCGGCTTTCGGCCTACGTGCTGGCGGCCCGGCTGGAACAGGTGGTGGAGGCGGCCAACCACCGGCTGCTGACGATGTCGGACGGCCGCTACGAGCTGCGCTACACGGTGGACAAGGCGGCCGGGGACGGAAGAGCCCGCTCCGCCGGGGGACTGGGAATGCGCGTGGTGGACGCCTGGACGGGGGTGGAACGCGACCCGGCGACGCTCTCCGGAGGGGAGACCTTCTTCAGCTCCCTGGCCCTGGCGCTCGGCCTGGGAGACGTGGCCACCGCCGAGGCGGGCGGGACGGAGATCGACACCCTCTTCGTGGACGAGGGTTTCGGGACCCTGGACGAGGACACCCTGGAGGAGGTCCTGGACGTGCTGGACCGGCTCCGCGACGGCGGCCGCGCAGTGGGCGTGGTCAGCCACGTCGCGGACCTCCGCCAACGCGTCACCACCCGCCTGCGCGTGGTGAAGGCGGCAGGCGGGTCCAAGGTGGAGCACCACGGCTGAGCCCACCCCGGGTTCGTCCCCCGGCCGGGCGGTGCGACAATGACCAGCGTGAATTCGCTGGTCAACATCGCCGTGTTCGGAATCGGGGGCGCCATCATGGTGGCGGCCCTGATCGGTCTTCTCCTCGTGGTCTCAGGGAGCGCGCGCGGTTCCTCGCCGCGGCTGCTCACCGCATTCGGCGCCGCTTCGGTGCTGCTCCTGGTGATGCTGCCATCGCTGGCCGCGTTCAACGTGATGTCCGGCGGCGGTGGTTTCTGGATGGGCTTCGTCACCGCGAGCTTCGTGGCCGCCGTGATGTACGCGGTCAACGTCGCCCTCCTGCCGACCCTGGCCCGCCGCCAGGCCATGGTGAGCGGGCGCACCGGCCTGGGCGACCTGCGCCCGTCGGCGTCGGTGCTGCTCGGCGGGCTGGTGATCTGCCTCGGCGTGGGTCTGCTCGTCACGGGCGTCACCGCCTTCGTCGCCTGACCGTTTCCGGCCACAGCCCCCACTCGGGCGACGCCGCTCTGTAGTTTCGTGCCGGGGCCACAGGGCCCCGGCACCCAACGGACGGAGCGGCGCATGCGTGGACGGGTCGCGGTGGCGGCCGTGCTGCTGGTCAGCGGTTGTGGCAGCACGGAACTGGCGGAGCGCGACTCCATCAGGCAGTTCGAGGTCGCGGCGCTGGATCCCACCGACACGCACCCCTGCGATCTGCTCCCCGACGCCACCGCCGTGGAGTTGGGCATCCTGGACGAGGAGGGCGAGGGCAGCCCCCAGTCCGACGCCAACTGCTTCTACACGAACCGGATCGACGCCAGCGTGGACCTCCGCGTGGAGGTTCATGAGGAGAAAGACGCCGTCGAGGACACCGTCTCTGCGGGCTACTCCGGCGCCGATGATCAGGAGTTCGTCAGCGTGGAGGGGTACCCGGGCGTGACCACGGAGTTCCCGGACTCGTGCAACCTCACCGTGGCCACCTCCAACGAGCACTCTTTCTACGTGCAGGTCAGCGCGGATGAGGCCTGCGAGATGGCAGTTGAGGTGGCCCGCACCGCGATCACCAACGCCGCCCACCCCTGATTCGTCCTGACCAGGAGCGTCCTGGACCCAGGCCAAGGGGCTGAACGCCCCTCGCCCCTCTGCGGGTTGTGGTTGCTGTTGGGTGTGCGCTGTGCGCTCTGGGGTTGTGGTTGCTGTCAGCGGTAGGGCTCTGCGGTTGTGGTTGCTGTTCGCTGTGCGCTCTACGGTTGGGGTTGCTGTTCGCTGTGTGTTCTTCGGTTGTGGTTGCTGTAGCGGGAGGGTTCTACAGTTGTGGTTGCTGTAGCGGGAGGGTTCTACGGCCAACCCGTTTTTCCCATTAGCTAAAGGCAGTCGGGTTCCACTTACTGCGTACCCCTTGGGGCCGAGCATTCCAATCAGGGCGGGGTTGGTGGATGGTGCTGTGCCCGCACCGCACTTGGCGGATGAGCAGAACGGTGCACGACTGGTAGGTCAGGGCCAAGTACGGCGACGGGCCACCCCCCAGGACAACCGACGTGTTCGAGAAGAACGTGTCCCCAGCACTGGCGAAAACCCCCGCCGTCTGAGCGCCGCCCACCGCTCTACGGCCAACCCGCACCACTGAACCAAGCACACAGGTGCACGTCTGTACCCCGCTGTGTCTGAGAGAGCGGCGCCGTGCGGGTTACTACAGCGCACGGCAGAGCCTCAAACCCCCCCGCACCTGAAGGCAGCACACACGTGCACGTCCACACCCCCTGTGCCCCAGGGGGTTTGTGCGGTGCGAGTTACTACAGCGCACGGCAGAGCCTCAAACCCCGCACACCTGAAGGCAGCACACACGTGCACGTCCACACCCCCTGTGCCCCAGGGGGTTTGTGCGGTGCGAGTTACTACGGCGCGTGGCTGGGCTGCCAACCCCCTAGGGGTGCAGATGGCAGCGCCTCTAAGGGAGCCGACACCACGAATGCTTGAACCCACACGGAGCGCAGACCCCTCGCCCCACGGGCCCGCTTGAAGCTCCGCCACCGGTGGTTGAGCGTGCACGATACGCAGATCCCTCAAGCCCAGGGGGTCTGCTTGAAGCCTTACCCCCCACTGGTTGAACCCGCGCGGCGCAAATCCCCTCAGACACGGCGGGGTACAGAGGTGCAGGTACACGCTGCGCTCGGTGGAGCGGGTTGGCCGTAGAGCGGCAAACGGCGCTCAGACGGCAGGGGTTTTTACCAGTGCTGGGGACACGCATCTCTGGAACACATCAGTAGTCCTGGGGGGTGGCCCGTCGCCGTACTTGGCCCTGAACTACCAGACGTGCCACTCAACAGCACGACCGCCAAGTGCGGTGCGGGCACAGCACCATGCGCCAACCTCGCCCTGAATAGACCGAGCAACCCCAAGGGGTACGCAGTAAGCGGCACCCGACCGCCTTTAGCCAATGGGAAAAACGGGTTGGCCGTAGAACCCTCCCGGAACAGCAACCACAACCGAAGAACACACAGCGAACAACAACCACAACCCCAGAACACACAGCCAACAGCAACCACAATCCCAGAGCCCTACCGCTGACAGCAACCACAACCCTCAAACCCACCCACCCACAGCAACCCCAGACCCAGAAGGCGAAGGGGGCGTACCCAGTCGGGCACGCCCCCTTCTACCTACTGCTCCACCTGCGGCTGATCAGTCCTTGGCGGTACTTTCCGGGGCCCCGCCAGCTGGAGCCTCACCAGCGGAGGCCTCCTTGCCGCCCCCACCGACTTGGGCCTCACCAACCGGAGCCCCACCACCTGAAACCCCTCCAACCGGAGCCCCACCACCTGAAGCCCCACCAGCCGCCGCTCGGGAGCGGCGGTCCAGCTCGGCCAGGTAGGCGTTGTAGTCGTCCATGTCCGCGTCGTCGGAACCACCACGGCGGCTGTGCCGCTCACGGCGGCGCTCCTGGCGCTCGTCGTCACGCGACCACTGCACCACCAGCGCCAGCATCACCATCACCGTGGGGATCTCGCCCAGTGCCCAGGCGATGCCTCCGCCCGCGTACTGGTCGGCGGCCTGGTCGGTCATCCACGGGATGTCGAACTGGCCGTAGTACTGCATGGCCATCGGGGTGGCCTGCTCCATGATGGCGATACCGAAGAAGGCGTGGAAGCCCATCGCCACGAGGAGGAGCAGGATGCGCAGCAGGAACGGGACCTTCCTGGGCGCCGGGTCGACACCGACGATCACCCAGTAGAAGAGGAAGCCCGACACCAGGAAGTGCAAGCCCATGAACAGGTGACCGAGGTGGTCGTTCATCAGCGTCGGGAACAGCGGGGTGAAATACAGCGCGTACGGGCTGAACACGAAGATCGGGCCAGCGACGGCCGGGTGGGTCACGATCTGGGAGAAGCGGCTGTTCAGGAACGCGTTGAGCCACTCGCGCGGCCCTCTGTCACCGCGGGTCTCGGCGGGCCGGAGCGCGCGCAGCGCCAGGGTCACCGGGGCACCCAGGACCAGGAGGATCGGCGTGACCATGGCCAGCACCATGTGCTGGATCATGTGCATCGAGAACATGATCATCGCGTAGGTCGCGAACCCGCTGAGCTGCACCGCGACGATGGTCAGCAGCCCCAGGAGGAAGGCGACGGTGCGGCCGACGGGCCACTTGTCGCCGCGCTTGACCAGGCGTCGCACGCCTCCGAGGTACAGGAACCCGGCGACCACGACGAACATGATGAAGAACAGGTCCGGTCGCCACAGGGTGAGGACGTTCTCCAGGCTCATCGCGGGCGGGATCGCGAAGCCCAGGATCGCGGCGGCCGGGTCAAGGGTGCCCTCGGTCGGCGGTGTCGGCGGCGCGGTCCGGCCCAGGCCGACGGACACACCCATGACGGCGGCCATGATCAGGACCTCAGCCCCGGCCAGGCGCAGGAAGCTCCGGCGGCGGAAGGAGTAGCCCACCTTCCCTCCGGGCGCGGCGTCGATCCGCGTCAGCACCCGGGTGCGGTGGGCGTAGCCGAGGAAGCCCAGGACCACGAACAGGGCGATCTTGACGAGGATGATCCGGCCGTAGTCCGTGACGAACAGGTCGTCCAGGGAGTACAGGCGGGCCATGGCGCTCGCGGCGCCGCTGATCGCCACGCCCACGTAGGCCCACAGGGCCATCCGGCTGAACCGGTGGGCGGCGACGGCCGGCTCCTGCCCGTCCTTGCGCATGGCGTGGTAGGTGACCACGGCCAGACCGCCCACCCAGGCGCAGATCGAGATCAGGTGCAGCGCCAGCCCGGTGACGGCCAGCTCGTGCGCCCCGGAGGAGGCGGCGTGACCGGTGAGAGCGGGCGGGGTGACCGCGACCAGGGACGCGACCAGAAGCCACAGGCCACCCGTGGCGGTGGTGATGGTGCGGCCGAACAGGGCGATGCCGGTGGTGATGAGGATGACGAACATCAGGGCGACGCCCGAGCCGATCGAACCCGCGAAGGCGGTGACCTCGTCGACCGTGATCTGGCCCGCGCGCCGACCGAGGAACTCGGCGGTCTGGAAGTACAGGGTGCCCACGGCCCCGAGGACCCACGCCAGCGCGGTCCAGGTGCCGGCGCGCACGTAGCCGACGGCCTGCGGGGAGAGCTGGCCCCTGTCCGATCCGAGGAGGACGACCGCCATGAGCATGAGGCCGATGGTCAGGACCGCGGCCGTGTCCATGACCGTCTTGGCGATGGGCATGCCCCAGCGGACGAACTCACCGGAGTCGAACCGCTCCATGCCGGGGATGATCTGCGCGAAGACCGCGCCGCCCAGGATGAGGGTGGCGCCCAGGGCCACCGTGCACACGAGCACGGCGATCAGGGCGTAGACGGGGGCGTTCTCGGTGCCGGGTGCCTGGTCCTGGTGTTCCTTGGGGGATGTGTCGTTCTGGGCGGGAGGAGCCACGCGCCACTCCGTCGTCGAGTCGGTCAACTTGCAGGTCAGCGCCCCGGGCGCGAGGGCCTCCGCACTGCCGTCCGTCGGACTCCGGCGGGGACCTGGCACGGAGGGACACCTCGACCCAGGTTAGTCCGTTTACTACACAGTGTCGGACTTGGGTCCGCTCGCCCACCCCCCTTGTGCCGGAAATCCCTTTCGCGGCCCATGGGACGCGGACCAGAAGTGACGTTTCCCCCTTCGTCGGAGAGCCTTCGCGATACGCTCGTTCTCTCTACGGGAGGTCGCGGACCGCCCCCTCGTGCCCGTCACCCCTCGCCGCCGTGCCCCCTCCACGGCCACCCGGTTCCACGAACGCATGAGAGCACGAAGGGGGAGGGCGATGCCCGAGTTCGACAGTGTCATCCGTTCCACGCGGACGGTGGTCCCCGAGGGGATCAGGTCGGCCAGTGTGGGGGTGCGGGACGGCCGTATCGAGTCGGTCCGCCCCTACTCCGCGAGGATGTCCGCGCACGAGGTGGTCGACCTCGGCGACACCGCGCTGCTGCCCGGCGCGATCGACCTCGGCACCGGCGTGCACGCCCCCGGGAAGGATCTTCCCGCTTCCTACCAGCGTGTGAGCACCTCCGCCCTGCGCGGCGGGGTCACCTGCGTGGTGGTCTCCCCCGCTCCTGGCCGACCCGCGATCACCTGCGCCGACTCCCTCCAGGTGCACCAGCGTGCGGCGGCCGGGACGGAGGTATCGGTGCTCTTCCTGGGTGGGGTCACGGAGGGGACCAGTCCGCTGGACCTGGCCGACCTGCACGCGGGCGGGGTGGTGGCCTTCCAGGGGTCGCTGTCGGACGGCGGCGCCCCGGACATGGCGGCCCTGGGCGATGCGCGGCTGCGCAAGGCCATGGCGGAGATCGCGGCCCTGAACGGCCTGTTGTTGATGCACGCGGAGGACGCCCGTGAACTGGGGACCCCGCCGGTCTCGGCGGAGCAGCGCCCGCCCCGGGCCGAGCGGCGGGGCCTCGAGCGGGTGATCGCGGCGGCGCGCGTGGTGGGGGCGCGCACCCACGTGGCCCCCTTCACCGCCGCCGAGTGCGCCGCCCTGCTGGCCGCCGCCGGTGCGGTGGGGGTCGGGCTGACCGCGCACACCTGCCCGCACTACCTGTGCCTGCCCTCGGAGTTCCCCGGCCCGAGTTCTCCGGCGCACGCCTGCCGTCCCCCGTTGCGGTCGGACGCCAACCGCAAAGCGCTGTGGAGCTCCCTGCTGGAGCCGGACTCCCCGATCCTGACCGTCGGTTCGGGCCACCTGCCCGCCATCGGCCTGTACACCCTGGAGTGGAGTCTGCCCGCGCTGTGGACGGCCGCGCGCAGGCGCGGTCGTTCCCTTTCCGACCTCGCCCGGTGGACCGCGCGGGCCCCGGCGGAGCTGCTGGGGCTGGGTGGTCGGGGCCGCGTCCAGGAGGGATACGACGCCGACCTGGTGGCCTTCGAGGACCAGACGACCCTCGCGGTGCCGGATTCGGACCCCAGCCCGTACGCGGGGATGCGCCTCACCGGAAGGGTGCGCAGGACCTGGGTGGCGGGGCGCCCGACCCTCTCTGACTCACATCAGCCCTAGACCCGTGTCACACCACACACATCCGGCTTACAGCCTGTCAACATGGCTACGGATGGCTATGCACATTGGCGATAGCGTGGACGCGCCTTCGCAGGTCACAGTGGGAGGTATCAATGGCGATACCAGTTGGAGGAATCGTGCGCATTGGCGTGCCCCGCGAGATCAAGAACCACGAGTACCGTGTGGCGATCACCCCTGCGGGTGTCCACGAGCTGACCCGCCGGGGTCATGAGGTCTTCGTCGAGCACGACGCCGGGGCCGGTTCCTCCATCACGAACGAGGAGTACCTCGCGGCGGGGGCCAGCATCCTGCCCACCGCCGACGAGGTGTGGGCCGCGGGCGACCTGATCCTCAAGGTCAAGGAGCCGGTCCCGGCCGAGTACCACCGCATGCGCGCGGGGCAGACCCTGTTCACGTACCTGCACCTGGCCGCCTCCCGCGAGTGCACGGACGCCCTGCTGGATCGCGGGGTCACCGGTATCGCCTACGAGACCGTGCAGCTGCCCGACGGTTCGCTCCCGCTGCTCGCCCCGATGTCGGAGGTGGCCGGACGGCTCGCCACGCAGGTGGGTTCGGTGACGCTCCAGCGCCCCAACGGCGGCCGGGGCGTCCTGATGGGCGGGGTTCCGGGGGTGCGCCCGGCCAACGTCACCGTGATCGGCGCGGGGGTGTCCGGCCTCAACGCCACCCAGATCGCGGTGGGCATGGGCGCGAACGTGACCGTGCTGGACCTGAACGTCCACAAGCTGCGGCAGATGGACGCGCTGTACCGGGGCCAGGTCAAGACGGTGGTCTCCAACGCCTTCGAGCTGGAACTGTCCGTCCTGGAGTCCGACATGGTCATCGGCGCGGTTCTGGTACCGGGTGCCAAGGCTCCCAGGCTCATCTCGAACGAGCTGGTCTCGCGGATGCGTCCGGGCGCGGTGCTGGTCGACATCGCCATCGACCAGGGCGGCTGCTTCGAGGACTCGCGGCCGACCACGCACGACGACCCGACCTTCGCCGTGCACGACACCGTGTTCTACTGCGTGGCCAACATGCCGGGCGCCGTGCCGAACACCTCCACCCACGCCCTGACCAAGGACACCCTGAAGTACACGGTGGCCCTGGCTGAGAAGGGCTGGAAGCAGGCGCTGCGGGAGGACCCCTCGCTGGCCGAGGGCCTCAACACGTTCGAGGGCGACCTGGTCTACGCTCCGGTCGCCGAGGCGCACGGGATGAAGTACCGCGAACTCGACGAGGTGCTCGCCTCCTAGTAGCGCGAGCGGTTGGCGGGAGGGGGTCGTCCGTACGGGCGGCCCCCTCCCCGTTGTGGGCGGACGAACCCCCACGCACCCCGACCAAACCCGCCCCACCTGGGTCAGCCGCCGGATCCGCGCTTCGGGACGGGGTGGTCGGGCCGGATCGGCGGGGGTACCGTCGAGGGGTGGCCCCTCCGATGGCGGGGCCCGTGACCGGGGCCCGAACACATGAGGTGGGACTGTAGTGACACACACCGGAGCGGCAACGGTGACCCGGATCGTCGAGCTCGAACTCGTTCGGCTGCGGCCGTCACTGGCCGGGCGCGGCTCCGACGGGTCCGTTCCCGTGCTGGTCCGGGTGTCCGACGGACAGGTGAGCGGCTGGGGCGAGGTGTCCCGGGCCACCGCCGACCAGTGGGAGGCGCTCGTCGGCGACTTCGCTCCCGCCCTCCTGGACCACGCCTGGCGCCGCCCCACAGACGTGGCCGACGCCTTCGCGGACCTGCCCTGGGATCCCGCGCTGAGCGGGGCCCTGGACACCGCGTGCTGGGACCTGTGGAGCCGTCAGCGATCCACGCCGCTGGCGCACGCGCTGGGCGGGGAGCGCACCGCGCTCACCGCGGGGGTGACCCTGCCCCGGCAGGTGACTCTGGAGTCAGTGGTCACGGAGGTGAACCGGAGGGTCGGCGCGGGGTTCCGGCGGATCAGGCTGGAGATCGAGCCGGGTTGGGACACCGACGTGATCCGGGCCGTGCAGTCGAGTTTCCCGTTCCTCGTCCTCCAGGTGGACGCGGGCGGACGCTACACGGAGTCCACCGCGGACCTGGACGCGCTGCGGTCGTTGGACGCGCTCGGGCTGTTGGCGATCGAGGACCCGTTCGCCGCCGGTGACCTGGGGGCGCACGCGCGCCTGACGGCCGAGCTGCGCACCCCCGTGGCCCTGTACCGCTCGCTGTCGTCGGTGGACGATCTGCGTGAGGCGGTGCTGGCCGAGGCGGGGCGCGCGGTGAACGTGGACCCGGCCCGGCTGGGCGGGTTGACCGAGGCCCGGCGCGCGGTGGACCGGGCGGTGGACGCGGGCTGGGGGGTGTGGTGCGGTTCCTCGGCGGTGACCGGGGTGGGCCGCGCGGCGACGGTGGCGCTGGCCTCGCTGTCCGGCGCGACCCTGCCAGTGGAGATGCCGAGTTCCAGTAGTCGTGGCCGCGACCTGGTGATTCCCCCGGTGCGCGCGCACGACGGCGTGGTTCCGGTCCCGCTCGCCGAGAGCGGTCTGGGGCACGACGTGGACCGGGTGGCCCTGTCCGGGTACACCGCGAGGACCCTGGTCCTGGACGCGCGCTCGAACCGGGCGTCGGACAACGCCCCATAACCGAACAGCGTTAGGTATCCTGTCGCTCACCGCGTCCGGCCCCGACACCGGACCCCCGACGCACGTGGAGGCGTGGTGCGCGTATTCGCCGACGTCCAGGAGGTCGTCGCGGCCCAGGGAGAGCACCTGGGCCGGACCGACTGGCTGACCATCACCCAGGACCGCATCGACCTGTTCGCCGACGCGACCGACGACCACCAGTGGATCCACCAGGACGCCGCGCGCGCCGCCGGGGGTCCCTTCGGCGCCACCATCGCGCACGGCTACCTGTCGCTGTCGCTGTTGGCGCACTTCTCCCAGAGCGTCTTCGCCCTCACCGTGAAGCCGCGGATGTCCATCAACTACGGCCTCAACAAGGTGCGCTTCCTCCAGCCGGTCACCGTGGGCTCGCGGGTGCGCGACGCCGTACTGCTCGGCGAGGTGAAGCCGACCCCCAAGGGCTACCTGGTCTCCACCGAGCACACCGTGGAGATCGAGGGTCAGGAGCGCCCCGCCCTGGTCGCCGAGGCGCTCGGCCTCTGGGTTTCCTAGTCAGGGCCCCGCGACGTACCCTCGCGGTATGGACGAACTCCCGCCGCGTCTGACCGTGGTCACCCTCGGAGCCCGCGACCTGCCGGAGCTGCGCCGGTTCTACCTGGCCCTTGGCTGGGAGGAGGTGCCGTCCGGTTCGGACGGGTGGACGGGGTTCCTGGTGGGCGGTGTCCTGCTGTCCCTGTTCCCCGTGGCGGAACTGGCCGCCGAGGCGTCCGACGGCGTGCTGCCCGCCCCGACCGCCTGGTCCGGGTTCACCCTGGCCTGCAACGTCGACGAGCGCACACAGGTCGACGGGGCGTTCGAGGCCGCCGTCCGGGCGGGAGCCGAGGTCGTGGCAGAACCGACGGACCGCCCCTGGGGAGGGCGGTCCGCCTACATCGCGGACCCGGAGGGCAACCGCTGGGAGATCGCGTGGGCCCCGGGCGCCCGGTTCGACGACCGGGGAGCGCTCACCTCCTTCGGCGCCTGAACCCCGCCCGCGCTCCCGGACGTCCTAACGGACCATGCGGCGCAGGGCCCGGCGGACCAGGCCCGGGGTGAACCAGCGCAGCTTGCGTTCGGCCCGCTCCGCCCTGCGGCGCATGCGGTCCGCCCGGGCCCGGGTCTGTTCCAGTTCGGCCTGGAGCAGGGCCACGTCCTGTGGGTCGGCCTCCTCCTGCCGCGCGGCCGCCGGGGACTCCAGTCGGGCCTCCTCGTCGTCCGTCGCGAGGACCAGGTCCGTCGCGGGCATCCAGTGAATGCCGTGGACCTCCTCCACCAGGCGGTCCAGGTCCCGGCCGGTCACCTCGGGGTCGAGGTGGCGGGCGCGGGCGAAGGCGGCGGTCCGCTCCAGGCGCAGCATCCCCTCCTGCGCCGTGAGGGCACCCGGCATGGGCGCGCAGAGCAGTCCCACCGCCCGGGTGTCACAGGCGTGGACCATCTCCGCCAGCGCCTTGGGGTACGGTTCGGCACCGGCCTCCAGGTACAGGCGGTAGGGCACGCGGGGGTCCGTACTCGGCTCGCTCTCGACGAACCGCACGCGCGGGTCGCCCCGGAAGGTCTCGTGGGCCAGCCTCAGGTCGAGGATCTCCTCCTCCAACGGGGAGCGGCGCTCCTCGTCCAGTGCGCCCCACGGGCCCACCATCCACAGGCGCAGGTCCGGGGTGGTCCCGGAGAGGAGCGCCCTGGCGGTGGTGTCGATCTCCTCCAGGGTGCGGTCCGCCGCGTCCAGCACGACGTCGACCAGCGGCACCTCCCACTGGCGCTCGGGCTGCTTGCGCCGCAGGTGGAAGTCGGGCACCCGGTTGGCCACGTAGGGCTTCCGGTAGCGGGTCCCGGCGTCCCTCTTCTCCTGCATCTGCGAGCGCCCCAGGTGCCAGCTGCTGGTCTCCGTGTCCGGAACGAAGAAGGCTCCCCGTTGGGCCACCCGGTGGCCGAACTCGCTGTCCCCGCCCAGGATCATCCCCGGGTCCAGGCCGCCCGCCGCGTCGAACAGGCTCCGGTGCAGCGATCCGGTCGCCCCGACGAACACCTTGAAGGCCTCGTGGTGGGCGGAGCGCAGCCGGTCGTGCCGGTCGATGAACCGCTCCACCCAGTGCGGATCAGCGCCCTCCAGGTCGAAGAGCAGCTCGGCGCGGCCAGCGGCGACCTCGTCCCGGACGTGCTCCGGGGTCATCGCGGCCGGGTCGAAGTCCACGAACATCTTGTGGCCCATGACCACCGCGTAGTCCACCACGTGGTGCCAGCGCATCTGGGACTCCACGTGCTCGCGGTAGACGAGCATGTCCGCGTCCAGACGCAGGACCACCTGCCCGGACGAGTCGGCGACCCCGGTGTTGACGGCGTGCGCCGAACCCCAGCCGCCGGGGTCGGAGGTGATGAGGCGCGTGTGCTCCGGGCGCACCTCGGGCAGCGCGAGCGGAACGGGCGAACCGTCGTCCACCACGACCACCTCCATGAGGTGCGCCGGGTAACTCTGCGCGGCCAGCGAGGCCAGCACCAGCGCGAGCTTCTCGGGCTGGCCGTGCGCCGGGATCACCACGCTCACCGACAGCGTCGGCGTCCACTCCCCCAGCGGGGGCGGGTCCAGGCGCGCGTAGTCGTTGCGGAACACCAGGGGCTGTCGCGGGGACGCCGCGAGCCGCCCGGTGTCCTCCCCTCCCTGGAGCTGCCCCTGTTCCGGGACCACCCCGACCCGTACCCGGGTGTCGGCCCGCTCCCCTGACTGGCGTTCCGAGACGTTGTCCGCACTGGTCACGACTGTCCTCCCGTGTACTCGGTGGTCCGGAGCAGTGTCCGTGCCGCGCCCGGGTCCGGCTGGCCCAGCGGGGCGGGCGCCCCCTCCAACAGCGCGCTCGGCCGCCAGCCGGACCACTGCCGGGTGCTCCTGCGAAGGAAGTAGCCCATGTCGGCACCCCAGGTGTGGCCCTGCCCGGCGCGGCGCAGCAGGTAGCCGAGGCCGTGGGTGCGATAGATCCGCCCGCTGTCGCGGCGCACCGCCAGCAGCAGCTGGCTGTCGATCGCCCTGGGCAGGGGACGGAACCCGCCGACGTCGCGCAGAACGGAGCGGTCGATGACGATCGTGCTGCCCACCACGTCCGGCGAGGGCTTCTCGGTCTGGTAGCTCCGCCACACGGTGAGGTCGAGTTCCTCCAGGTACACGAGGTCCTGGGTGACACCGACCAGGTCGGCACAGGCGTAGGTGCGCGCCATCAGCATGTCGGCGAGGTGTTCGGGGCCGTACCAGTCGTCGTCGTCCCACTTGGCGATCACGCTGCCGGACGTGCGGTCCACGGCGTCGTTGAGGACCGCGCCGAACACCTGGTCCGCCGGGGCCTCGTGAACGGTGATCGGCCTGCCGGTGGCCGCGAAGTCCGCCACGGCCGCGCGGACCTCGGGCAGTTCCGCGGAGAAGCCGTGCAGAGCCAGAACCAGCTCGAACCGCACCCCGCGCTGCCGGGCCACCTGGGCGAGGGCGAACCCCACCAGTTCGGGCCGCCGGGTGCACAGCATCACCGACACCAGGGGTTCGGGCGGTACCGGCACCCCCGCCCGCGCGGCCAGGGCGCGCCAACGGGCCAGCTGGCCGTGGGTACGCAGGGCGGCGCGCCGCAGCCGGACGCTGTGCTCCTCCCGGCTGAGGGGGTCGGCCAGCGCCGTCGCGTCCAGGCTGGTGAGCACGGTGGTGAGCTCCGGCCCGAGCCCGGCCGCCCACTCGGGAGCGGGTCCGCTGACCACGGGGATCCCTCCGGCGGCCAGGGCGACGACCGCCCGGACGACGGCGACCGGGTTCGTGTGCCCGGACCAGTCCACACGCACACCGCGCAGGTAGCGGGCGCGGCCGATGTCGAGGTCGGTGAGCGTGCCGTCCTCTGGGACGGTGCTCAGTACCCGCTCGCCCTCGCGGATGACACAGCGCCCGCCGCGGGCCGACAGGTCGCCCATGGGGCCGCCCGCCTTCTTGGTGAAGCCGACGGGGTTCACGCTCTGCTCGTCGACGGGTGCCAGCGCGGTGACGGGGTCGGGTTCGCCGACCCGGGCCCCGGAGCTGGGCAGGTCGAGGTGTGGGACGACGCCGTCCTCCCACGGGGGAAGTTCTCCGTCAGCGGCACGGACCACGATGTCGGCCACGGGTGAGACCCGGCGCAGCGGCACGGGACCGGTCGCGCTGACCCCGGTGGCGGCGACGTCGCCCGGCCGCCACCGCGCCCCGCCCGCCCCGTGGACCCCCGCCAGGGGTGTGGCCCGTTGACCGCGCCGCCCGCCCGTGGTTCCGTGCAGGACGCAGTCGAGTGCCTGCCCTGTCTCGACGGAGTTGGGAAAGAACAGTTCGCAGGTCCAGCCGCGTTTTCCCAGACGGCGGACGCGCATCTCCAGGAGGTCGTTCCACTCGTCGATGCCCGGCGGACTCGGGACGAGTGGGCCGTGGTGCCCCGGCGTGTCGGCGACCACCACGACCAGGTGGACGGTGGGGGGAAGGGCGTTGACGGTGACGAGGCTGCGGCGCAGGTCGGTGAGGCTGGCTGCGACCACCGCGACGAGCCCGACCGCCTCGGGCTGGCCGTCTCCGCCCACCCCGGCGACCTCGATCGGTTCCCCGAGGGGATGCGTGTCGAGGTCGACCGTCCGGTCGTCGGGGCGCAACCGCAGGCCGGAAAGCGCCTTCAGGGTCGACTCGTGGTCCCCGGTGTGGCAGAGGACCGCCGCTTCGTCGCCGCGTGCGCGCAACGCCTGGCGTAGGACTGAGCTGATCATCGGCGACCCCGGGGTTCGGAGTGGGTGGAGGTGCGAACCGGTCCTGTCCGGTCACACCGCCCACCCTAGCCACTGGGGTTACACACGGTGACTTACCGTCACGGCGTGTCTGTCACGTGGACAGAACCACCCCGGCCCCGGGCCGCCACCCCGGTCAGCCGCCGCTAGCGGGCCAGCTTGCGCAGTACCCTCCGGGTCAGTCCGGGGGTGAACCAGCGCAGCTTGCGTTCGGCCCGCTCCGCCCTGGCCCGGAGGCGGTCGGCTTCCGCCAGGGCACGGTCCAACCGTCTCTGGATGACCTCCGGTCTCTCCTTGGGGGTGTCCTCGGCCCCGGGGCAGACCACGAAGCCCTCCCCCGGAATCCAGTGCGTCCCGTGGGTCAGCTCCACCACCCGGTCCAGATCCGTGCCGGTCGCCTCCGGTTCCAGATGCAGGGCGCGGGCATAGGCGGAGGCGCGTTCGAGGCGCAGGACCCCGTCGCCCCGGGTGGCGCCGGGCAGGGGCGCGCAGAGCAGTCCGGCGCCCTCCCTATCGATCTCCTTGACGAGGTCGCGCAGGGCGTCGGCGGCAGGGACGGCTCCGGCCCCCACGGTCAGGCGGAAGGTGACACGCGGATCGCGGGCGGGGGCGGTCCCGACGAACCGCACTCGGGGATCGCCCCGGAAGGTCTCCTGGACCAGGCGCGTGTCCAGGGCCTCCTCGTCGAGGGGGGATCGTCGCCCGTCGTCCAGTGAGTCCCAGGGGCCCACCATCCACAGGCGCAGGTCCGGGGTGGTCCCGGACAGCAGGGCCGACGCGGTGGCCTCGACCTCCTCCAAGGTGTGCCCCGTCGTGTTCAGCACGACGTCGACCAGCGGCACCTCCCACTGGCGTTCGGGGAGCTTGCGCCGCAGGTGGAAGTCGGGGACGCGGTTGGACACGTACGGCATCCGGTAGCGGGTGCCCGCGTCGCGCCGGGTCTGCATCTGGGAGCGGCCCAGGTGCCAGCTGCTGGTGTCCAGGTCCGGGACGAAGACCGCGCCCCGCTGGGCCACCCGGTAGGCGAACTCGGTGTCGCCGCCCAGGATGAGGGCGGCGTCCAGTCCACCCGCCGCGTCGAACAGGGTCCGGTGCAGCGATCCGGTGGCGCCGATGAAGACCTTGTAGGACAGGCGTCCGGCGGTGCGCAGCCGGTCGTTCCTGTTGATCAGACGTTCCACCCAGTGCGGGTCGGCGGTCTCCCGGTCGAAGAGGGCCTCGGCGCGTCCGGCGGCCACCTCGTCGCGCACGTGCTCCGGGGTCATCGCGGCCGGGTCGAAGTCCACGAACATCTTGTGGCCGAGGGCGACCCCGTAGTCGATCTGGTGGTGCCAGCGCATCTGGGACTCCACGTGCTCGCGGTAGACGAGCATGTCGGCGTCCAGGCGCAGCACGACCTGCCCGGAGGAGGAGGCGACTCCGGTGTTGACGGCGTGCGCCGAACCCCAGCCGCCGGGCGCCGAGGTGACCAGCCGGGTGTTCTCCGGGCGCACCCGCGGCAGGGCGAGGGGTTCGGGTGAGCCGTCGTCCACCACGACCACCTCCATGAGGTGCGCCGGGTAGCTCTGGGCCGCCAGCGAGGCCAGCACCAGCGCGAGCTTCTCGGGCTGGCCGTGCGCCGGGATCACCACGCTCACCGACAGCGTGGGCGTCCACTCCCCCAGCGGCGGCGGGGTCAGCGGGGCGTAGTCGTTGCGGCGCAGCCGGGGCTGGCCGCCGAAGTCCACCGCGCCTCGCGGGAGCGGCTGCCCGGGGACGGTCTCCGGGCCCGTGGCGGGGACCGGATCCACGGCCGGGACGGTGTGTTCTTCGGTACTGGTCAAGGGTGTCCCCCCGTGTGCTGTGTGGTCACGGCCGGGCTTGCGGCTTCGGCGCCGCTCCCCAGAGGAGCGGGCTGGCCCTCGAGGAGGGAGCTGGGACGCCAGCCGGACCACTGTCGGGCGTAGTTGTGCAGGAAGTAGGCCATGTCCTCGGACCAGGTGTGTCCGCCGCCGGTGCGGCGCAGCACGTAGCCCAGCCCGTGGGTGCGGTGGACGCGGCCACCGCCCCGGGTGACGGCGATGAGCAGCTGGGTGTCGATGGCGCGGGGCAGCGGGCGGAACCCACCGGTCTCCTCCAGCACCACGCGGTCGGTGAGGATGGTGCCCCCGGCGATGAACCGGGTGGAGGTCTCGGACTCCCGGCTGCGCCAGACCGTGAGGTCGATCTCCTGGAGGAAGACGAAGTCCTGGCCGGCGCCGACCAGCTCCGCCCCGGAGTAGGTGCGGGCCAGGAGCAGGTCGGCGAGGTGTTCGGGGCCGTACCAGTCGTCGTCGTCCCACTTGGCGATGAGGTCGCCGGAGGCCCGGGCGACGGAGTCGTTGAGCACGGCGCCGAAGACCCGGTCGGCGGGTGCCTCGTGGACAACCAGGGGCAGGCCGGTGGACCGGTGGGCGTCGATCGCCGCGCGCACCTCGGGCAGCGACGCCGGGAATCCGTGCAGGGTGAGTACAGTCTCCGCCTCCACACCGCGCTGCCGGGCGATCTGGGCGAGGGCGAACCCCACCATGTCGGGGCGGCGGGTGCACAGGATGACGGAGACCCGGGGGACCGGGGGCACGGGCACCCCCGCCTCGGCCGCGAGCGCGCGCCAACGCGAGCGCAGGCCGTGGGTGTACAGGGCCGCACGGCGCAGGCGCACGCTGTGCTCCTCGCGGGCCAGGCGGTCGGACAGGTCGGCGTCGGTCGCGGTGTCGAGCAGCGCGGTGAGCGGGGCACCGAGCCCGGCGGCCCAGGTGGGGACCGGTCCGCTGACCAGCGGGACGCCACCGGCGGCGAGGGAGGCCACGGCACGCACGGCGGCGTGGGGTCCGCTGTGACCGGACCAGTCCACCCGAACGCCGCGCAGGTGGCGCAGCCGGGACAGGTCCACGTCCGTGACCGTCCCGTCCGGGGCGACCGTGACCAGTTCCTTGCGGCCATCGGCGATGACGGCGCGGTCGCCGCGCAGGGTGAGGTCGGCCAGCGGCCCCTTCTCGGCCTTGTTGAAGCCGGTGGGATTGACGGTGGACTCGTCGATGGGCGCGATCTGCTGGACGGGGTCCGCGCCGGGCCGGTCGGTGGCCAGGAGCGCGGCGCGGGCGGCCCGCTCGTGGCCGTCCGGGCCGGTCAGTGCCTCCCAGGAGTCGGTGCGGGTGGTGGTCCGGTCCAGGACGGGCACGGTCGCGTCGGTCCAGGCGGGCGGGGCGGCGGGGCCGTGAACGCGCAGGGCGAGGTCGCCCACCGGGGTGACCCGGCGCAGCGGGACCGGCCCCTCCTGCGCCACGCCGTGGGCGCCCGTGTCGCCGGGCCGCCACAGGGCGGCCTCGGCGCCGTTCAGGGCGGCCAGGGGTGTGACGGCCGGGCCCCGGCGTCGGCCCCGGGTGCCGTGGAGGACCGCGTCCAGGACCGGGGCGGACTCGATCGCGTTGGGGAAGAACAGCTCGCACACCCAGCCCCGGCTACCCACCCGACGCACCCGCAGTTCCTGGAGGTCGCGCCACTGGCCCATGCCGGGACC
Source organism: Nocardiopsis sp. B62 (assembly GCF_018070675.1). Lineage (NCBI taxonomy): Bacteria > Bacillati > Actinomycetota > Actinomycetes > Streptosporangiales > Nocardiopsidaceae > Nocardiopsis > Nocardiopsis sp. B62. The sequence goes on from NZ_JAGPXK010000015.1 coordinate 55,355, forward strand.
CACCGGGACCGGGGGCTCCTGGTGGCCCGGGGTGGCGACCAGTGCCACCACCACGTGCGCGGCGCGGGGCAGGTGGACGGCGGCCGTGAGGACCCGGTTGAGGTCGGTGGTGGTGGCGGCGACCACCCCCACCAGCCCCGCCACGCGGTCGTCGTCGAGGACGGGTTCGCCGAGGGGCCGGGCGTCCAGGTCCAGGAACACGTCGCCCGGTCCGGTGGACAGTCCGGCCAGTTCGGCCCGGGCGTCGGCGCCGGTGTGGCAGAGCACTGCCGGTTCCCTGCCACGAGCGCGCAGGGCGTTCCGAAGGACGGTGGTGATCATCGGGTGGCCTTCGAGGTCGGGCGGCGGCTGGGGGCTGGCCGCCGGGCGGTGTCGGGAGCGGGGTGGGTCACCGCGTCGGGTCAGGGGATCCGACGGGTGAACACGTGGGCGCCCTTCTCCGAGGGCTCCTCCGTGCGGCGCAGGCCGAACTCGGCGACCCAGCGGTCCCCCAGCGCGCGCTCGTCGGGCCGGTCGGCGTCATCCAGGACGACCACGGCGTCGTCGGTGCAGTGCGGCAGCAGCGCCGGGACCGCCGGGTACCTGGCCTGCACCCCGGTGGCCTGGGGCGGCCCGTCCACGAACAGCAGGCCGACACGGTCCAGGCCGGTCAGGCGGGAGAGGTCGTACCAGAGGGGCTGGGACGCGACCGGACCGTCGGGTTCGGCCCCGGCCAGCTCGGGCTTGACCTCGGTGAGCGGTGCGTGGCGGACCTCCACGACGTCGTCGAGGCCGTGCGCCGCGACCAGGTCCCGGCTGAGCTCCGCGTACCGCTCCTCGTGCTCGATCGCGACCAGGCGTCCGGTTCCCACCCGGCGCAGCGCGTAGCCGATCCACACGCTGGAGGCGCCGCTGCCGCACTCGACCACGAGTTCGGGGCGGTGGCGGTCGATCAGCCGGACGAGCAGGCGCAGAACGTCCGGTGACGCGGCCCAGCCGCGCAGCGCGGGCATGAAGGGGGCGACGTCCAGGTACTCGCGCAGCTCGGACCAGGCGACCTGCTGCTCGTAGTCGTGTCGGCCCTGGACGGTGACGGCCCGCTGGATCTCCCTGCTGGCCCTGGGCAGGGCGTGGTCCTGGATCCGGGCCAGCCGCTCGCCCACCCCGCCGAGGGAGCGGGTGATCTCCAGGCGGTCCTGGCCGAGCACCTCGGTGACCCTCCGGGTGTGACCGTCGACGGAGACGGCCAGGGTGCGCATCGAGCGCCGGAGCGTCCACAGGCCCGTGCCGAGCGCGCACACCAGCCCGCCGAGCAGGAGCACGGCGGTGGCGATCACGGCCTCCGCCCAGCTCAGTACGGCCAGGACCCCGAGTACCGACGGGAGGGCGAGCACGGTCAGGCCGAGGACGGCACCGATCGCGAGGAGGGGTTTGGCTCGGCGGCGGAGCGTGCGCAAGGGGGTCCTCCACGGGGGTCGCGTGGCAGCGGGAATCGGGGAAGATCCGGGCTTTATAGAGAAAGTCCCGGACACTTTCGACACTAACTCCTCAAAGCGCCCTCGGAGTTGTTCGCCGGGGAAATCGAAACCCGGAGGGGAATCAATTCCCCCGGCGTTCACCAACGCATCACCGTTGTTTCACGTCCGGACACTTCTGCGTCCGGACCCACGCGAAATCACCTCGCCGTCACCCGGCCCCGGGTCACCAGCCGGTGGCCGTAGCGAGGGCCTCCTCCATCGCCGGGCCGAGCGTGCGCGCGTAGGTCGCGGTGACGTGTGAGTGGTCCCAGAACACCAGGATGTTGCCGACCACCGCGTCGCATCGGCCGTCGGGGCACACCTGGTCGGTGAGGTCCATCAGGGTGACGTTGGGCGGCAGCTCGACCAGGGTGGCGGGGTCCACCTCGTCCTGGCTGGCCGAGACCGCCGACACGCACTGGTCCACCGGACCCGCCTCCACGCACTCCGCGCCCCTGTAGGTCAGCCGGGGCAGGTCCCGCAGACCGATCACCTTGATCCCCAGCCCGTCCAGCCACTCCCACATCTCCAGGAATCCGTCGTGGACCCTCTCCGTGTCGAGTGTGGAACGGGTGGAGGAGGTCAGGACGGCGTCGGGGCGCAACTCCTCCAGTTCGGCCATCGCCTTGGCCTTCCACACCTCGCACTCGTCGAAGATCGCGCCGTCGCGGTGGTAGGTCTCGGTGCTGAACTGGCAACCGCTCTTGGTGAAGGAGACCAGCCGCCATCCCCGGGCGTCGGCGGCCGCCTGCACGGCCGGGTGCCAGTGGGCGACCCGCGAGGCGCCCACCATGGCGATGGTGCGCTCGGCGTCGGCGGGTCCGGTGTCGCAGACCACCAGTTCCTCCGAGGCGAGCGTGACGTGGCAGCCCTCCTGGTGGTGCCAGGACAGGTCCTGACGGGCGTCCGCCGGGTCCGGCCGGACCGGGACGTCGGCCAGGACCGCGGCCAGATCGGGATCCGCGACCACCCGGGCCCCGGGGTAGCTGTCGGCGTTGGCCAGTTCCTGGGCGCGCTCGGCCTGTTCCCGGTCGATGTGGCCGGTCCACAGCAGCGAGGCGGCCAGCACCGGAACGATCAGCGCCGCGGCGACCCCCGACGACCACGCGGGGGTGCGTCGGGCGACCGGGCGGGTGAAGCGGTCCAGGCCGCCCTCCACGAAGCGGTGGGTCAGCCAGGCCAGGAACAGGGAAGCCCCGAAGACGCCGAGGCCGCCGAGCGGTGTGGCCAGGGAACGCCCGGTGGCCTCCAGGTAGCAGACCAGGACCGGCCAGTGCCACAGGTAGAGGGAGTAGGAGAGCCTGCCGATCGCGGTGAGCGGTCCCCAGGTGAGCAGGCGGTCGGCGCCGTGCGGGCTGCCGGTGGTCCCGGCGAGGATCACCAACACGCCGGCACCGGTCGGCCACAGGGCGACGTAGCCGGGGAAGAGCGTGGACACCGAGAGGAGCAACCCGCAGGAGACCAGGGCGACCAGGCCGAACCACCCCAGGAACACCCGCAGGCGCAGCGGCAGCTTCACCCGGTGGACGACCAGGGCCAGGATCCCTCCCAGGGCCAGTTCCCAGAGGCGGGCGCCCGTGTCGAAGTAGGCCCAGGCCTGGTCGCGGGCGGTGACGGAGACCGAGTAGCTCAGGGACAGCGCGAACACCGCCGTGACCAGGGCCAGGACCGTCACACGGAACGGCAGCCGCAGCCGTGTGGCCGCCAACACCGCGAGGGTGACCAGGAGCGGCCACAGCAGGTAGAACTGCCCCTGGATGGACAGCGACCAGAAGTGCTGGACCGGACTGGGCGCCGCCTCCCTGGCCAGGTAGTCCACCGCCGCGTGGGCCAGGGCCCAGTTCTCGTGGTAGAGCGCGGCCGCGCGGACCTCGTCGAGGACGTCGCCCCAGCGGGAGCGGGGCAGCCACAGGTACGCCGCCGCCATGGTCGCCGCCAGGACCACCGCCATGGCGGGGACGAGGCGCCGGAACAGCCGGGCCCAGAAGGCCGCGAACCTGACGTGTCCCTCCCGTTCGACGCTCCGGACCAGGGAACCGGTGATCAGGAACCCGGTGAGCATCAGGAAGACGTCGACGCCTCCGGAGACCCGGCCGAGCCAGATGTGGTAGACGACCACCAGGAGGACGGCGACCGCGCGCAACCCCTCGATCTCGGGCCGGAACACACCGGCGCGGCCCTTGGCGCGCATGTCGTCGGGAAGGGACGGGAAGGAGGCGGCCCTCGCGGCGAGAGCCTTGGAAATGGACGTGTGCATGAGCGGCGGCGGCCTCGGAGTGCTAGGGAGACTGTGCGCCGAACGAGGCGTCTGAACGGGTTCCGTCACTCGAATTCGGCGCTGCATTTTCGCCGTTCCCGATGCCCGCCCGGTGAATGGCGGGCCAACTCCCGAACAACGTCCTCCGGCACACCCGTCGAGCGGGTCTCGGACAGCCCGGCCAGGTTAGGACGGTCGGATGCCGAACCCCGCCTCCGGCGCATTTCGGGAGGTTCATGAACAAGCGTGATGGTTTGTGCTTCGGGCGCGCGGGAAGGCTGGGGGAAGGCCTGAGCGGACGGGGGTGCGCCGGGCCCGTGTGTGTCGGCCCGGGCGGAGTCCGGGCCGTTCCACGGGACCTTCGGCGGTAGGCCCTCGGCGGCCGTTTATTCCCGGCGCCGAGTGTAAAGAGCCTGACATCGGGTGCTCGGCCGCCTGGCTGATAGCTTGCTGACTAGAGCGATCCCATCGCTGTAAGCCCGAAGATTCGCGTCATTTGGAAAGGTGCGTCAGAGATGTCTGCGCCATACTCGCTTCCCGAACTGCCCTACGACTACGCGGCCCTGGAGCCGTGGATCTCCGGTCAGATCATGGAGCTGCACCACGACAAGCACCACGCCAACTACGTCTCCGGCGCCAACACCGCGCTGGACAAGATGGCGGAAGCCCGTGAGGCCGGCGACTTCGGCACCGTGAACCTGCTCCAGAAGAACCTCGCGTTCAACCTGGGCGGCCACGTCAACCACTCGGTGTTCTGGAAGAACCTCTCCCCCGAGGGCGGCGACAAGCCCGAGGGCGAGCTGGGCGCGGCCATCGACGACCAGTTCGGTTCCTTCGACGCCTTCCGCGCGCACTTCAACGCCGCGGCCACCGGCATCCAGGGTTCGGGCTGGGCGATCCTGGCCTGGGACGCCCTGGGTCAGCGTCTGATCATCGAGCAGCTGTACGACCAGCAGGCCAACATCGCCATCGGCACGCAGCCGCTGCTCATGCTGGACATGTGGGAGCACGCCTTCTACCTCCAGTACAAGAACGTCAAGGGCGAGTACGTCAAGGCATTCTGGAACGTCGTCAACTGGGCCGACGTCCAGGAGCGCTTCGCCGAGGCCCGCAAGGTCCAGCTGGGCTAGTCATCCGTGCCCGCCGGTCGTCGACCGGTCGGGTGGGAACGGCGGAGGGCGGCACCGTGAGGTGCCGCCCTCGCTGCTGTCCGGGGTCCTCCAGCAGGTCAGACCACCAGGGCGTCGGGGTGGACCTGGACCGGCCCGTGCCGGTCCAGCTCTCGCCACGAGCGGACCAGGCGCCACACCAGTTCCTCCCGGGTGGCGCGGTCGTAGGCGAAGGGAAGCCGGAAGTACTCGTCGTGGCGGCCGTTCTCCGACGCCGACATCGCTGGTCCGGGGACCAGCTCCACACCGTGGGAGAGCGCGACCTGCGCGAAGGCGCGGGCACTGGTCCCGGGCAGGTGGACCCACAGTGCCGCGCCGCCCTCGGGGGTCCGCCACCGCCAGTCGGGCAGGTCCCGCCGCAGCAGGTGTTCCACGTGGGTCAGCGCCTCGCGGAGCTGGTCGGACCTCTCCTGGGCGAGCTGGGCGTACCGGTCGACCAGGCGTACGCCGACCGCCTGGTCGAGCAGAGGGCTCGCGAGGTCGGCCAGCACCTTGCGGCGGCTGAGCCGGAGCGCCATCTCGGCGGGGGCGCGCAGCCAGCCCAGGCGAAGACCCGCCCAACCCACCTTGGACAGGGAGTCGACGGTCACGACCTCCGCCCCGCGCGGGGCGTGGGCCGCCAGCGGCGCCGGCTCGTCGTCGGCCCGCAGCCCCGTGTACGCGCTGTCCTCCAGGATCGGCACCCCGTGGCGGGCCGACAGCTCCCCCAGTTCCCGACGGCGGGCCGCGGACATGAGTGTTCCGGTGGGGTTGTGGTACGAGGGCATCACGTAGAGCAGGTGCGGTGAGGTCTCCGCGAAGGCGCGGCGCACCCCGTTGGGGTCGATCCCCTGGTCATCCAGGGGGACGGGGTGGATCCGAGCGCCCCGGTCCCGGATGAGGTCGAGGCAGCCCGCGAAGCTGGGGTCCTCGGCCACCACCGGGGAACCCTGGCGCAGGTACAGCTGGGCGACCAGGGCGACGGCCTGGTGGGCGCCGGTGGTGACCACGATCTGGTCGGGGTGGGTGGGCAGGCCCTGCCGCTCGTAGTAGCGGGCGATCGCCTCGCGGAGGGCCGGGAGTCCGCGCGGGTGGTAGTTGCCCTCGGCCATGAGGGCGGGCAGGTCCTCGGCGGTGACCTCGCGGATGGCCCGTTCGACACCGGCCAGGCCGGGGGTGCGCAGGCACGAGGCGGAGATGAGGTTCTCGTCGGTGTGGAGGAGGTTGCGGTACACGGGGTTGCCGGTGCCGTTGGAGCTCCACCCGTCCGAGCGCACCGGCGCTCTCGACCCGCACACCCGGGTACCGCTGCCCTGACGACTCTCCAGGACCCCATCCGCTCGCAGGTGGTCGTAGGCGGAGACCACGGTGGTGCGGCTGACGCGCAGCGCGGAGGCCAGGCCGCGTTCGGAGGGCAGGCGCTCGCCGGGGACCAGGGTGCCCTGGTCGACCAGCCCGCGCAGGGCGTCGGACAACCGCCGGTGGAGGGCACCGTTCCCGGTGGACCAGGCGCCCAGGGAGTCCACCAGCTCGTCCGTGCGTCGAACAGGGTCCATTTTCGGCTCCATTGGCTCTCCTCGCTCACGCGTCGGACTTCGATACTGGCATCAGTTGCACCGAGTCCACCAGAGCCGGAGTGGACCTCGCTTCCGGGGTCCAGTGAGTCGGGAGGTCCCATGCGTACCCTCTTTCCCACCCAAACCGTCCACCGCACGGCCGCGCCCGTGAGAACCCGGAGGCACCGTGTGTCCCCGGCCCAGGGCGGGCGCGGTGCGGTCCTGGTGGAGTCCCGCACGCTGATCGGCGACCCCCGCCACCTGCCGGTGCTGGTCGCGGCGCTCCGCACCCTGGCCGAGGACCACTCGGGCCATCTCGGCGAGGTCCACTTCTCCGACGAGGGGACCGCCGTGCGCGTGGTGAACCGCTGGCGCTCCGCGGCCGACCTGCGCTCCTTCGTGGAGCGGGCCCACGACGACCTCCTCGTCCACCGGGCGGCGACCGGTCGTTTCCCCGAGGTGGAGCGGGCACTGTGGTGGTCCTGCTCCGCCACCGTGATCACGCCGGAGCAGGTCGAGGCGCGCACGGCCCACCTGCGCTCCCACGGCCCCGGGCCGCGGGCCTTCACCCTGGGCTCGCCGGTCCCCGCGCCCGAGCCGGACCCACGGGTCTGAGGGTGTCGGATGAGCGGTCGGGCCCGGGTGTGGGCCTTCGGGTCAGCCGAACCACCGACGAGACCGGGCCCGGCTGTCACGGTTGACGGCCGGGCCCGGTGATCCCTCCCGCGCGCCCCTCGTGGCGCGGGATCAGGCCGGGGTGGGGCCCGGGGTCGGAGCGAGCGGGGCGCCCATGGCGTGGTAGCCGCCGTCCACGTGCATGACCGTGCCGGTGACGGCGCGGGCGGCGGGCGACATCAGGAAGAGCGCGGGGCCCGCCACCACGGTGGTGTCCTTGGTGTCCCAGCCCAGCGGGGCGTGGCCCGACCAGGAGTCGGCGATCTGCGAGAAGCCCGGGATGGAACCGCCCGCGAGGGACTTGATCGGACCCGCGGAGATGGTGTTCACGCGGATGCCCTGCGGGCCCAGGTCGCGGGCGAGGTAGCGGGCGGAGTTCTCCAGGACCGCCTTGGCCGACCCCATCCAGTCGTAGACGGGCCAGGCGACGCTGGCGTCGAAGGTCAGGGAGACCACTCCGGCGCCCTCGGGCGCGTTGGCGAGGAGGTCGCGCAGGCCCACGGTGAGGGCGGCCAGCGAGTAGCCGGAGATGTGGATCGCCTTCGACACGTCCTCCCACTCGGTGTTGAGGAAGTTGCCGCCCAGGGCGGTCTCGGGCGCGAAGGCGATGGCGTGGAGCAGGCCGTCCACGTGGTCCCAGTGCTCACCGATCGCCTTGGCCGTGGCGGCGATCTGCGCGGGGTCGGTGACGTCCATGGGCAGGACCGCGACCGGCTCCTTGGGCAGCCGCTTGGCGATGCGCTCGCAGATGGAGAAGGCACGGCCGGGCGGGTTGGTCAGGATCACCTCGTGGCCCTGGTTCATGGCCTCCTCCGCGATCGCGTAGGCGATGGAGGACTGCGTGGTGATGCCGGTGATGAGCAGGTTCAAGGGGTCCCCTGGAAGGCGGTGTTCGGGCTGGCAGTGGCAACGTATCGGCGCGCGGCGGGGTGCGTCTGCCGTGGAACGGCACAAAGAATCGGCCGCGGCCTTGAAGGGGTCCGCCAGTGGAGGCGGCGGCGGGGCGGCTGCGGAGCGGCGCCGTACCGGTCCGCGCCGGGTCTCAGCGCCGCTCCAGCGGGGACCACGTGCCGCCGAGCCCCACGCCCAGGGATCGCCGGGCCACCGTGGTGAACGTGCCCGGGGCCAGGGCGCCCATGCCGGAGGGCAGGACGCCGGAGAGCGGTCCGGCCCCCATCTCGGGCAGGTCGGTGAGGTTGCAGCGCATGGCCAGGTCCGGATCGCGGGGCCAGGACCCCACCACGACCCCGGCGGGGACGAGTCCACGTGAACGCAGGGCCTCGGCGGTCAGGGCGGTCGCGTTGAGTGTGCCCAACCGGGGGTCGGCGACCAGCAGCACCGGGGCCGCCAGGAGTTCGGCCACGTCGGCCAGGGTCTCCCTGTCCTCGTTCAACCGGACCAGGAGCCCTCCGGCGCCCTCCACCAGCACGAGGTCGTGGCCGCGCGCGAGGTCGAGGGCGCGGTCAGCCACCTCCCAGGCAGCCGGGCCCACCCCTCCCGCGCGGGAGGCCGCCGTGGCGGGGGCGAGCGGTTCGGAGAAGCGGACCGTCTCGGCGGTCGTCGCCCCGGGGACCAGCCGCGCGACGGTGCGGGCGTCACCCTCCTCGTCGGGTCCCACCCCGGTCTGGACGGCCTTGAGCACGGCCACGCGGCGCCCCCGGGCCACCGCCAGTGCCGCGACGGCCGCCGTGGCCACGGTCTTGCCCACCTCGGTGCCGGTGCCGGTCACCACGAGAACGGACGTCACCGGTCCCCCTCCGTGTCAGTGCTCGCTCGCGAACCCGGGGGCTCGGCGCGCTCCTCGTCTTCGGGCCCCGGGGCCTCCTGCCCCAGTGAGGCCTCGGCCGCGGCGACCATCCCGGCGGCGATGTTCGCGACCTCCTCCTCCGTGCACACGTAGGGCGGCATCGCGTACACGTGCTGGCGGAAGGGGCGCAGCCACACCCCGGCAGAGACCGCCGCGCGAGTGGCCTCGCGCACGCGCACCGGACGGTCCAGTTCGACCACACCGATCGCGCCGAGCACCCGCACCTCCCGCACACCCGGCAGGCGCTCGGCCGGGGCCAGCCCCTCCCGGAGCCCGGCCCCGATCCGCGCCACGTCGCCCCGCCAGTCGCCCTCGGTGAGCAGTTCCACCGAGGCCAGCGCGGTGGCACAGGCGAGCGGGTTGCCCATGAACGTCGGCCCGTGCGCGAGCACCGGGACCTCTCCCCCGGCGATCCCCCGCGCCACCCGCCCCGTGCACAGGGTGGCGGCCAGGGTCATGTATCCGCCGGTGAGCGCCTTGCCCACGCACATGATGTCGGGGACCACCCTGGCGTGGTCGGCGGCGAACAACTCCCCGGTGCGCCCGAACCCGGTGGCGATCTCGTCGAACACGAGCAACAGCCCGTGCGCGTCCGCGATCCGTCGCAGTTCCCGCAGGTAGGCGGGGCTGTGGAACCGCATCCCGCCCGCGCCCTGGACGACGGGTTCGACGATGATCGCGGCCAGTTCCCCCGCGTGCTCCCGGGCCAGGTCCTCGAATCCGGCGACGTAGGCGGGGTCAGGCGGGGCGTCGAACCCCGCGGGCGGCTCGGGAGCGTGTACCTGACCGGGCAGGACGTCGCCCCACAGCGAGTGCATTCCGCCGTCGGGGTCGCACACGCTCATGGCGTGGAAGGTGTCGCCGTGGTAGCCGCCCCTCCAGGTGAGGAACCGGCGGCGGCCGGGGGAACCGGTGGACCGGTGGTACTGGAGGCACATCTTCATGGCGACCTCCACTGACACCGAACCGGAGTCGGAGAGGAAGACGTGGTCGAGGCCCTCGGGGGTGATCCGTACGAGCGTCTCGGCCAGCGCGGCGGCGGGCGCGTGGGTGAGCCCGCCGAACATCACGTGGCTGAACCGGTTCACCTGTGCGTGCACCGCCGCGTCCAGCCGCGGGTGGCGGTAGCCGTGGATGGACGACCACCAGGACGCCATGCCGTCAACGACCCGGTGGTGGCGGCCGTCCGACCACAGGTCCAGGTGGACGCCCCGGGCGCCGGTCACCACGTAGGGCGTCTCGGCGGCGGGCACCGTCGTGTACGGGTGCCACAGGTGCGTGCTGTCGGCGGCTCGGACCTGGGCGGGGTGGACCGTCTCGGTGCTGGTTCGCGACATGGTGACCCATTGTCGCGCCCGCGTGGGGACTGGCGCCCCGTACGAGTGAGCCAGGAATCCCCACCGAATCTTTGTGGGCTTTCACCGGTGACCGTGGAGCCGCGAACCGGCAGAGTCGTAGACGCCTCCCTGGCACCGCAAGGGACGGGTCGCCCCAGCGGGCTTGGCCGCCGCTGGGTCGACCCGCCAGGGCCCGCGTTGCCCGGACCGGCACCACGGCCACTTACCTCGCGCACAAGGCTTCTCCCCCGCCCCGTGTCCTCCCCGCCCCCTCACGCCCGGAGCCGCACCAGCCACCGCACCCACCACCGATCCCCGAGGAGCTCTCCTCCGCATGGAACGCCTCGACACCGCCACCCGCCCCACGCGCCGCCCATGGACCCTGCGCGCCACCAGTCCGCGTCCGGCCCCGGCGCCCCTGCCCGCGGGCCACCCCCTGGCCTGGTTGGACCGCGCCGCCGAGCGTCGGGCCAGCGCCGGGCTCACCCGTCGGACGGTGCCCCGCTCCTCATCGGACGACCTGCTGGACCTCGCGGGCAACGACTACCTCGGGCTCATGCGGCACCCCGCCGTGCTGGCGGCCGCCGCCGACGCCGTCCACACCTGGGGCGCGGGCGCCGGGGGTTCGCGTCTGGTCACCGGCGACACCGAACTCCACGCGGAGCTGGAACGCGAGCTGGCCGAGTTCCACGGGGCCGAGGCCGCCCTGGTGTTCTCCTCCGGGTACGCGGCCAACCTCGCGATGGTGGCGTCGCTCGTGGCCCCGGCCCCCGACGACGTCGAACCGCCGCTGGTGGTGTGCGACCAGTACAACCACGCCTCCCTCATCGACGCCACACGGCTGGCACGGGCGGCGGGGGCTCGCGTCGCGGTCTTCCGCCACCGCGACACCGACCACGCCGCCGAACTCCTCTCCGAGGGCCGGGGGCGGCGCCTGCTGCTCAGCGACACCGTGTTCTCCGTGGACGGCGACCTCACCGACGTCACCGCCCTGGCGGAGGCGGCGCGCGGTCACCAGGCGGCGCTGCTGCTGGACGACGCCCACGGGCTCGGTGTGCTCGGCCGGGGAGGACGCGGCGCCGTGGGCGGGACGGCGCTGGGCGCGGCCGACGACGTCGTGGTGTCGGTGACCCTGTCCAAGTCGCTCGGCGCCCAGGGCGGCGCGGTCCTGGGTTCTCGACGGGTGATCCGTCACCTCGTGGAGACGGCGCGGACCTTCGTGTTCGACACCGGTCTGGCCCCCGCCTCGGTGGGGGCGGCGCTGGCCGCCCTGCGCGTGCTGCGCGCCGAGCCCTGGCGGGCCGGGACCGTGCGGGCCCGTGCCCGTGAACTGGCCGAGGGCCTGCGCGAACGCGGGCTGGAGGTGAGCCAGCCGGACGCGGCCGTGGTGTCGGTTCTGGCCCGCTCCCCACAGGAGGCGCTGGCCTGGCGAACGGCCTGCCACGAGGCGGGTGTCCGAGTGGGCTGCTTCCGGCCGCCGTCGGTCCCGGACGGCCGGTCCCGGCTGCGTCTGACCACCCGCGCCACCCTGGACAAGACCGGTATCCGCCGTGTTCTCGACGTCATCGAGACAAACCGCCCCGGGTAGTCTGGCCTGTGGATCAGGGTGTGTCGGCCGAGCGCACCCCACTCGCCCCGCGACTCTGGGAGGCGGTAGTAGATCGTGTCAGCGCGTGATGGTGACCCCCGGGAGCCCCGGGAACCGGAGGGCCCGGAGGACCCCGCGAGGACCCCTGCCCACGGCAATCCCGTGACCGACTCCGAGTCGACCGGGCCCGAGAGCGTCGGCCCCGCGGCCGATCCCGAGTCGACCGATCCCGAGTCGACCGGCCCCGAGACGGCCGGGTCGGGGGCGACCGAGAGCGAGGAGAGCGGCCGGTACCGCCGACGCCGTCGTCGCCGCCGCGTCACCCTGGTCACCGTGTCCGTCCTGGTCCTGACCCTGGTGACGGTCCTGGCCGTGCCCACCAGCCGCGACGCCCTCATGCGCCTGTGGTGCGACACCACGAGCGGCGTGTGCCCCGGCGAACCCCTGCCTCCCATCACCGAGGACGAGGAGGAGGACTGGCGGGTCCGGTTGGAACCGGACGAGGCCGCGCTCTGGGGCAACTACGTCTCCCTGGGCGACTCCTACTCCTCCGGCGACGGTGCCGGAGAGTACGAGGAGGGCACGGCCGAACCCGGCGAGTGCTGGCGCTCCGAGCACGCCTACCCCAGGGTCATCGAGGAGGAGTTCTCCTTCGACGGCGCGCTGGGCTTCTACGCGTGCAGCAGCCACAAGGGCTCCGACATGCTCAGCCAGGTCGGCACCCCCGAGTCGCAGCTCGAACGCGTCACCGAACACACCTCGCTGGTCACGGTCGGGATCGGCGGCAACGACCTCGGTTTCATCCCCGTCCTGCGCACCTGCATCATGCGGATGCCGTTGTTGGAGCGGACCGCCTGCACGGACCAGGAGGACGAGGTCATCGAGCGGATGGACGCGTTCGAGGAGACGCTCACCGATGTGCTCGGCCAGATCCGCGACCGTGCCCCGGACGCCCGCGTGCTGGTCCTCGGATATCCCCGACTCTTCCCGGAGCAGCCGCCGGGCATGTACTACACGCTCTCGCAGAGCGACCAGCTGTGGCTGAACTCGGTGGCCCAGCGGTTCAACGACCGGATCAGGGACACCGCCTACCAGGTGGACGGCGACGTGTACGGGTCGCGACAGGTGGGCAGCGTCGAGTTCGTCAACGTCTTCACCGCGTTGAAGGGGCACGAGGTCAGCGAGGACGACGCATGGCTCAACGGGATCGTCCTCGGCCAGCTGGGTGAGGGCCTGCGCGTGGACCGGGCGAGCTTCCACCCCACGGCCCAGGGACAGCGCTCCATCGCCGAACGCGTGCGGCTCCAGATCGAGGAGGGGCCCGAACGGGTGCTGTACGCCTCCCGGGAGACCCTGGACAGGGTCGACGCCGACGTCCTGCACACCGAACTCGGCGGCCCCCTGGACCCGGTCAACGTCGTCCCCGACACCGACGAGACCGACGCGAACGAGGCCGACGCGAACGACGGCGAGGGGGACGGCAACGGTGCCGCCGAGGCCGGGGCCGGTTCCTGACCCTCGACCGACGCTGTCCGAACGCGGGGGTGCCCCGCCCCGGAGCGTTCCGGGGCGGGGCACCGCCGTTCCACCCTCACACGGGCGGGGGAACGGCCGCTGCTACCGCCGCTCCGCCCTGAGCTCGGCGAGGACCTCGCCGAACCGGTCCAGCCCCCAGTTGAGGTCGTCCTCGCTGATCACCAGCGGCGGAGACATCCGCACCGTCGAACCGTGGGTGTCCTTCACCAGCACACCGTGTTCGGCGAGCCGCTTGCACAGTTCCTTGCCCGAGGCCAGCGCGGGGTCGACGTCCACGCCCGCCCACAGGCCGATGCTGCGCGCCGACACCACACCCTCGCCGACGAACCCCTTCAGCCTGCGCCGGAGCACCTCGCCCAGCTTCCTGGCGTTCTCCAGGTAGGGACCCTCGGTCAGCATCCGGACGACCGTTTGGCCCACCGCCCCGGCGAGCGGGTTCCCACCGAAGGTGCTCCCGTGCTGCCCGGGCTGGATGACGCCGAGGACGTCCTCGTCCGCGACCATGGCCGACACCGGCAGGACTCCACCGCCGAGCGCCTTGCCGAACAGGTAGGCGTCCGGGACGACACCGGTGTGCTCGCAGGCTCGGATCGTGCCCGTGCGCCCGAGTCCCGACTGCACCTCGTCGGCGATGAACAGCACCCGGTTGGCGTCGCAGATCTCACGGATGCGGGGCAGGTAGTCGGGGGGCGGCACGATCACGCCCGCCTCGCCCTGCACCGGTTCGATGAGCACCGCCACCGTGGTCTCGTCGATGGCGTCCTCGACGGCCCGGGCGTCCCCGTAGGCCACTGAACGGAAGCCCGGCGTGTAGGGGCCGAAACCCGTCTTCGCCTCGGAGTCGGAGGAGAACGAGATGATCGTGGTGGTGCGGCCGTGGAAGTTGGCCCCGGCCACGACGATGGTCGCCTGGTTCTCCGGGACGCCCTTGACCTCGTAGCCCCACTTGCGGGCCACCTTGATGCCGGTCTCCACCGCCTCGGCACCGGTGTTCATCGGCAGGACCTTCTCCTTGCCGACCATGTCGGCGAGGGCGCTCACCCACGGGCCGAACTGGTCGTTGTAGAAGGCCCTGCTGGTCAGCGTCACCCTGTCGAGCTGGGCGTGCGCCGCCGCCAGGAGGTCCGGGTTGTGGTGGCCGAAGTTCATGGCCGAGTAGCCGGCCAGACAGTCGAGGTAACGCCTGCCCTCCACGTCGGTCACCCAGGCGCCTCGGCCCTCGGCGATCACGACGGGCAGGGGTGAGTAGTTGTGTGCGGACCTCGTCTGTGCGAGTTCGATGTGGTCCGCGCTGGAGAGTCCCTGTCCGCCGGGGTTTCCGGCGGAGTCCTGCTGTCCCAGATTCTGGGTGGTCATCTAAGTCGCTCCGATCACCATCGACCGATGTCAGACACTAGATACCCACCGTGGGGCCCTGTAGAGCCCCATGGCGGGATCTCCAAGAGTTGAGCAGATGATCCGGTGAGCCCACAAGGGGTGGTGAAGATCACCGGTCGGTGCCCGGGCCCGAAACCCCGCGGCCTCCCGGGCCGACACCCCCACTGAGCGGGAGCGGCCGGGCGGGGTCCGCTCCGGGGGTGACGGGGGACGGTTACGCAGGTGACGCGGTACACAGCCCCGACGGCGATCGGGTGAGGCCCCGACGGGTACGTTCGCTCGTAACCAGCCACAGCCGCCACGAGCGCCCCGCGCCGAGGACGGCCGTTCACGAACGTCAGGGAGGTCATCAGACGTGCCCCAACACGCGTCCCCGGACACCCCCTTCTCCCTTGCCAACCTGATGACGGCGGTGACCGACGCCGTCCCGGACCGGGTCGCGCTGGTCGCCGGACCCCGCCGCCTCACCTACCGCGCCCTGCTCGACCGTTCCACCCGGCTGGCCCGGCACCTGGTCACCACCGGTGTGCGCCCCGGGGAGAACGTCGCGATCCTGTCGTTCAACCGCGCGGAGTGGGTGGAGTCGTTCCTGGGCGTGCTGCGCGCGGGCGCGGTGCCGGTGAACGTCAACTACCGGTACGTGGCGGGCGAGCTCCGGCACGTGCTCTCGGACTCGCACGCGGTGGCGTTGATCGCCGAGGACTCCCTGGCCACGACTGTGGCGGCGGTCCGCTCAGACCTGCCGCGCCTTCGGCACGTGCTCCTGCTGGAGGACGGCGCGGAGCGCGACGCCTCGCTGGACGGCGCGGACTACGAGGAGGCGCTCGCCGCGCACGGCCCCGACTCCGAGCACGGCGCGGTGGAGTTGCCCGGGACCAGTGGTGACGACCACTACCTGCTGTACACCGGGGGCACCACCGGCTACCCCAAGGGCGTCCTGTGGCGCCAGGCGGACGTCTTCCGCGCCGCCGTGGAGCGGCGCGAACCGGGAGCCCCCCGCGCCGGGACCCCTCTGGACGTTGCCGGACGCGCCGCGCGCTGCTTCCCTCTGCGCATGCTCGTGCTGGGTCCGCTCATGCACGCGGCCGGGCAGTGGAACGCGCTGAGCATGCTGCTGTGCGGCAAGAGCGTGGTGCTGTCCACGGACCGCAGTTTCCGCGCGGACCGCGTGCTGGAGCTGGCGCACCGCGAGGGCGTGCACGCCGTTCAGCTGGTGGGCGACGCGATGGCCCGACCTCTGGCAAGGCACCTGCTCACCGAGCCGGACCTGTGTCCCGACCTCACTTCGGTGCGCTCCGGCGGAACCCCGCTCACCCCCTCGGTGCGCGGGCTGTGGCGGGCCTGGCGCGAGGACGTCGCCCTGGCCGACGCCTACGGCGGATCGGAGACGGGTGTGTGCGGTTCGGCCACCGCCCCCGACGAGCACACGAGCGTGGCGGACTCCACCGACCGGCGCAGTTTCACCATGGGTGGGAGCATCGCCGTGCTCGACGGCGCCCTGCGGCCGCTTCCGCCCGGGTCGGTCGAGGTCGGTCGGATCGCCCGGACCGGCCGGATCCCGCTGGGCTACTACAACGATCCGATCGCCACCGCGCGCACGTTCCCCACGGACGGTGAGGGGCGTCGCTGGGCACTGTCGGGTGACTACGGCACGCGGGCAGGCGACGGTTCCATCATGCTGTTGGGCAGGGGCAGCGTGGTGATCAACACCGCCGGGGAGAAGGTCTACCCCGAGGAGGTGGAGGCCGTGCTGAAGGCGCACCCCTCGGTGGAGGACGTGATCGTGGTGCCCGCCCCGGACGAGCGACTCGGGCAGAGGGTGACGGCGCTGGTGTCCCTGGCCTCCGGTTCCGCCCCGGACGAGGGTGCGCTGCGGGCGCACTGCCGGGTGCGTCTGGCCGGGTTCAAGGTGCCCCGGACCGTGCACTTCGTGGACCGCGTGCGGCGCACGGCGGTGGGCAAACAGGACTATCGCTGGGCCGCTTCGGTGGCCGGTGAGGACCCGTCCGCGCCCGCCGTTCCGAGCTCGCACCTGTCCGGTTCGCTCCGGAACTGATGCCGTGCTCCGCGGCCCCTTCGTCACGATCTGTTTTCGGACTAAGGACCGTGCGGGCTGATACCTGGCCAAAACCCCGGTTCTCGGGGCGCTCGGACGCCTTCACCCCGTCCGGCGCCGCTAGAATTGGCGCTGCCCGGCCCGGGGCCTGACGGCGCTCCTCCCCCATCGCACGGCCCGGGCGGCAAACATCCGCGCGGCCGGACATCGGACCGGTGGAGGTCGTCCCCGCGACCCGCGCGGTACAAGCACCCCTTTGACCCCGCCGGTCGAGCGCTCACGCGCGACCGGTGGCCCCATCAGGACGGAGGACGGCGCCCCCTCCCGGGAAGCTCCCGGGCCCGCGCCCGACAACATGGCCAAGTCAGTAGGCTCCTACATCTTCAACGCGGTGCGCGGCGGGGCCGTCGGCACCTCCGAGGCTCTGCCCGGCATCAGCGGCGGCACGGTCGCACTGATGGTCGGCCTCTACGACAAGCTGATCGGTGGCGCGGGCCACGTGGTCAGCGGCATCAAGCGCTACGTCACGGACGTGCCCCGGGGGCGTGGCAAGGAGCGGGCCCAGGAGCAGTTCCGCCAGGTGGACTGGAGCGTCCTCGTCCCCGCCCTCATCGGCATGGGCGTCGCACTCATCCTGGCCGCCATCTTCCTCGCCCCGCTGGTGGAGGTCTACGAGCAGTACGCCTACGCGCTGTTCTTCGGCCTGGTCCTGGCCTGCCTGTGGATCCCCTACACCGGTGCGGGCAAGAAGTGGAAGGCCTGGCACTACGGGGTCGCCCTCGTCTTCGCCGTGCTCGCCTTCCTGCTCACCGGACTGCCCGGCGCCAACCTGCCCACCCACCCGGTGATCGTCTTCTTCGCCGCGGCCGTCGCGATCTGCGCCCTGGTGCTGCCGGGCCTGTCGGGCTCGTTCATCCTGCTGACCCTGGGCCTGTACGAGCCGACCATGGCCGCCCTGCGCGGGGCCGACCTGCCCTACATCACGGTCTTCGTGCTCGGCATGATCACCGGCCTGGCCCTGTTCGTGAAGGTGCTCCAGTTCCTGCTGGAGAACCACCACCACATCACCCTCGTGGTGCTCACCGGTCTGATGGCCGGTTCGCTGCGTGCGCTGTGGCCGTGGCAGGACGAGAACCGCGACCTGCTTCCGATGACCGACGTCCCCGTGACGATCGCCTTCGCCGTCGGCGGCTTCGTGGTGGTCGTCGGCATGATCATCTGGGAGCAGCGCAAGCACGCCCAGCAGGCGCGGGTGGAGACCCACCACCACAACGTCACCGTCTGACCGCGCGCGGAGGGACGGTCCGCCCCGGCGGACCGTCCACTACAGTCGGAAACACCACAAACCAACAGTGATGCCGGGGCCGCGAGGCCCCGGTGGCGCGGGGTGCCGGAGAGACTCCTCCCGGCTGAGAGCACACCCGTCGAACCTGCCCTAGTTCGTACTAGCGAAGGAACGCCAATGAGCGCGTACAACGTCGTGTCCATCGCCGGAAGCGACCCCAGCGGGGGTGCCGGTGTCCAGGCCGACCTGAAGTCGTTCTCCGCCCACGGGGTCTTCGGGATGACCGTGGTGACGGCGTTGACCGCCCAGTCCACACGCGGGGTCACCGGGGTACACGGTGTCCCCGCGTCCTTCGTCACCGACCAGATGGACACCCTGTTCACCGACGCGACCGTGCACGCGGTCAAGGTGGGGATGCTGTCCACGTCCGAGGTCACCGAGGCCGTCGCGGCCGCCGTGGACCGCTACGAACTGCCGAACGTGGTCGTGGATCCCGTGATGGTGGCCAAGAGCGGTGACCGCCTCCTGGAGAGGTCGGCGATCGAGGCGCTGCGCACCGTCCTGCTGCCGCGCGCCGACCTTCTCACCCCCAACCTTCCCGAGGCCGCCGACCTGCTCGGCGAGACCGAGGCCACCAGCCTGAAGGAGATGCGCGGGCAGGCCGAACGCCTCCTCGAACTCGGTCCGCGCCGCGTCCTGCTCAAGGGCGGCCACCTGCCCGGTGAGGAGAGCGTCGACCTGCTGGTCGACGGGGTCTCGGAGCCGGTGGAGTTCCGGTCCGAACGCGTGGCCACCCGCAACACCCACGGCACCGGCTGCACCCTCTCCTCCTCGATCGCCGCCCTGCTCCCCCAGCGTCCGGACGCGGTGACCGCCGTGGCCGACGCCAAGGCCTACCTGACCGAGGCCCTGCGCCGCGCCGACGAGATCGACGCCGGCGGCGGCCAGGGGCCGGTGCACCACTTCCACGCCTGGTGGTAGCGGACCGGCGCCACGCGAAGGGGGGACCGGCCGTTGCGGCCGGTCCCCCCTTGTCGTCGGCCCGGGGACCCGTCCCCCGGCCGAGCGCGGACTACTTGTTGACGTCGTCCATGATCACGTCCGGGTTCCGCCACTCGGGGTGGCCGAAGAACTTCCGTGTCTCCGCGACCACCACCGGGGAGAGCAGGATCAGACCCACCAGGTTGGGCAGCGCCATCAGACCGTTGGCGATGTCGCTGAACAGCCAGACCGACTCGATGCTGGCGGTCGCGCCGACGTAGACGACCGCGATGAAGACCAGCCGGTAGGGCAGGACCAGGAAGCGCTTGCCCTTGGCCAGGTACACCATGCAGCGTTCACCGTAGTACGACCAGCCGAGGATGGTCGTGTACGCGAAGATCGCCACCGCGCAGGCGATGAAGACCACGCCGAAGGAGCCCAGGGCCGGGCTGAGCTGGCCCAGGCCCTGCTCCATCGAACCGGAGGTGAGCAGGACACCCTTGTTGTCCGGGTCGTACCCGGCGCTCTCGGGGGCGTTCCACAGGCCGGAGGTGATGATCATCAGGGCGGTCAGGGTGACCATGATGATCGTGTCGATGAAGGTCTGCGTCATCGACACCATGGCCTGCCGGACCGGCTGGGTGGTCTTGGCCGAGGCGGCGGCGATGGCGCCGGTGCCCAGACCGGACTCGTTGGAGAAGATGCCCCGGGCGACACCGGTGCGGATGACCAGCATGAGCGCGGCACCCGCGAATCCGCCCGCGGCGGAGGTCCCGGTGAACGCGTCGGTGAAGACGAGCTGGAAGGCGGGGAGCAGCTGGTCCCAGTTGATCATCAGGACCAGCAGGTTCATGAAGATGAACCCGATGATCATGAACGGCACGATCGCGGAGGCGAACCGGCCGATGCTCTTGATGCCGCCGAGGATGACGATGGCGACGAGGACCATCAGGACGACACCGATGATGCGGGGGTCGATGCCGGTGATGTTGTTGATGGAGCTGGAGACGGCCTCCGCCTGGGTGCCGTTGCCGATGCCGAAGGCGGCGATGGCGCCGAAGACCGCGAAGGCCCCGCCGAGGAAGACGCCGAGGCCGCCGGGCAGACCGTGGCGGAGGTAGTACATCGGGCCGCCGGCCTGCTCGCCCTTCTCGTCCCTGGTCCGGTACTTGACCCCCAGGAGCGCCTCGCTGTACTTGGTGGCCATGCCCACGAGGCCGGTGACCCACATCCAGAACAGGGCGCCCGGGCCGCCGATCCCGATGGCCAGACCGACACCGGCGATGTTGCCGACGCCGACGGTGGCCGCCAGGGCCGTGCTGAGCGCCTGGTAGTGCGAGATGTCGCCCTCGGCCTGGTCGTGGTCCTCCTTCCGCCGGACCAAGGCGAGCCAGAGCGCGTGGCCGAGCTTGGTGAACTGGAGCAGTCTCAACCTGACGGTCAGGAAGACACCGGTCAGGAGCAACAGGGGAATGAGGACGTACGGTCCCCAGATGATCTCCGACAGGACGCCGGCCATCTCTAGGAGGTGGTCCACTGAGGACCTCTCTTTCGGTGATTGCATGGGGTAGGGGGAACCAGCGGTGATGGGGGAACCAGGGCCCTCGGAAACACGTTGGAATCGGTGGGCACTACTCGGTATCGGGAAAGAATGGCACTGACGCGTAACAAACAAATCACGTGAGGTCAGAATGCGCGTTACGACTCATGAACGCACACTCGACCCTCCGATCGCGTCAGTCACAGGGGGCAACCGTTACCCCTGGCCCCCTCCCCCGTCCTCGCCCTCGGCCTCGGCCTGAGCCAGGGCGAGCCGACTGAGCACCGCGGCCGCGGCGTCGGGGTCCGCCCCCTGTCCCACGGCCACGCCGAGCAGGTAGGTCGTGAGCGGGGCCGCCGGTCGGGCCACGGAGTGCGCGGCGTCGCGCGCGAGGTCGAGGATCCGGTCGACGTCGGCCTTCTCAAGGGGATCGGTTCCCGCGAGGTCGAGTTCTGCGCGGACCAGCTCGGCCCATTCCACGAGTGTCACCACACGGCTCCTTGGGGTGTCGGTTCGGTCGGGTTCGGCGATCACGGCCATGGCGGGGTCACCCGTCGGTCAGTCGACCGTGCGGACGGCGTCATCACCTGATCGGCCAACCCGTGTCGGCCCTTCGGGCGGGGTTCTCCCGCCCGGCGGCCCGGGTTCACTCCCCGACCCTAGCGTCGGAGGCAGCCACCACTCGGCGTGACACATCGGCGTTGGGAGCCCCGCATGTCCCCCACACCCCCGCCCACCGTCCCCCGCCCTCCCCTGCGGGTGGCCATCGTGACCGAGTCCTTCCTCCCGCAGGTCAACGGGGTCACCAACTCCGTGTGCCGGATCAGCGAGCACCTGGCCGCCGAGGGCCACCAGGCGCTCGTGCTGGCCCCAGGGCACGGCCCCACGACGTACGCGGGCTTCCCAGTGGTGCGGACGCCCGCGCTGCCCCTGCCCGTGTACCGCGACTTCCCCATGGGCCTGCCCGTCCGGCGGACCATGACCGCGGCGATCCGCGCGTTCGCGCCCGACGTGCTGCACCTGGCCTCGCCCGCGCTCTTCGGGGCGACGGCGGTGGACGTGGCCCGCAGGTGGGCACTACCGACCGTGGCGGCGTTCCAGACCGACCTGCCCGGGTTCGCCGGACGTCACGGCCTGCCCGGTGCCCGGGCGCTGTGGCCCCTGCTCCACCGGGTCCACTCGGCTGTGGACCGCACGCTGGTGCCCTCCTCATCGACCATGGAGGCACTCTCCGGCCGGGGGTTCCCCCGGCTGGACCTGTGGCGGCGGGGCGTGGACACGGTGCGTTTCTCCCCCGACCACCGGTCCGAGGAGCTGCGCCGGAGGCTGGCCCCCGGCGGGGAGGCGATCGTGGGGTACGTGGGCCGTCTGTCCCGGGACAAGCGGGTGCACCTGTTGGGCCACCTGGCGAGGCTGCGGGGGATGCGGCTGGTGGTGGTCGGGGACGGCCCGGACCGCGCCCGGCTGCGCCGTCTGCTGCCGGACGCCGTGTTCACCGGGCAGCGGACCGGGGCGGACCTGTCACGGCTGTACGCGTCCCTGGACCTGTTCGTGCACACGGGCGCGGACGAGACCTTCTGCCAGGCCGTGCAGGAGGCGCTGGCCTCGGGCGTACCAGTGGTCGCCCCGGCTGCGGGCGGCCCCGTGGACCTGGTGGCCGACGGGCACAACGGGCTGTTGTACGGGCCGGACTCGGTCCGTGAGCTGCGCGTGGCCGTGGGCAGGTTGGCGCACAACCGCGAGGTGCGGGCCCGGATGGCGGCCGTGGCCCGGACCTCGGTGGCGCACCGCACGTGGCGGTCGGTCAACGAGGAACTGGTGGGCCACTACCGCGCGGTGATCGCTCCGAGCCACGAGCTGGCCGCCCGCCGCGACCGCGTGAAGGTGGGAAACGCCTGACCACCGTGCCGGAGAAGGCGGAACGGGACCCTCCCTGGGAGAGATAGGGAGGGTCCCGCCGGTGGTGACCGCCTCACCCCGTATAAGAGAGGCGGGCACGATCTGGGTGCGGACGCCCGGTCAGTGGACCGGCTGGGCGACCGCCATCGGTACCGGGATCACCGTGCTGGGCGCCTGGGCACCGGTGCCCGGTTCGGACAGCACCGACCCGAGGACCTCGGTGAGCCGGTCCAGGTGGGCCCGGATCCACGGCAGGGCGAGCGGGTTCTCCGCGGACAGCGCCGCGTACCGCTTGTCCTCGGTGTCCCCGTACAGGAGGCTGGTGGCCACCCGCATCCGCAGGGCGGCGGGGCTCTCGCCGAACTCGACGGCGGGCAGCACGCCCATGCCGTGCTGCTCCAGGAGGAGCCCGGTCAGCTCCGGACCGGTGGTCACCCCGTGCAGGGCGGACAGCCGCTCGCGGACCGGCTCGAAGTCCGGGTAGAGGTAGAAGGCGGCCCTGGGCGGCGAAACGAGGGCCCCGGCGCCGGTGAAGACGTCGGCGACGGCGCGGGCCACGATGCCGTGCAGGCGACGGCTGCGGTCCACGTGGTCACGCAGCTCGGCGGGCTCGGCGAAGGCGTGCGCGGCCGCCTGCTGGACGGGCGCGGCCGGGCTGGACCAGATCTCGCTGGCCACGCCCAGGAGGCCGCCGCGCAGACGGTGGCCGATCTCGGAGTCGGGCAGGCGCAGGACGCCGATCCGCCAGCCGCCGAGGGCCAGGTTCTTGCTGAGACCGGTGGAGATGACGGTGCGCTCGGGGGCGTACTCGGCGGGGCTGTGGACGTCGGCGCGGTCCTGGCCCCGTTCGTCCACGTGGACGAGGTCGCGGTAGATCTCGTCGGAGATGATCACGAGGTCGAGTTCGCGGGCGACCTCGGCGAGTCGACGCACGGTGTCGGCCTCGGCGACGGTGCCGGTCGGGTTGTCCGGGATGGTGACGATCACCGCGTTGACGGTGCGTCCCTGCTCACGGGCGTCGGTGACGGCCGCGTGCAGCAGGTCCGGCTGGGGTACCCCGCCCTGGCCGGTGGCGGTCGGCACCATCACGGGGCGCTGGCCCACGAGTCGGCTCTGCGCGGCGTAGCTGACCCAGCTCGGAGCGGCGATGGCGGTGTCCCCGCCGATCTCCAGGAGCAGGCTGTAGAGCAGCGGCTTGCTGCCCGGGCCCGCGATCACCAGGTCGGGGTCGGTGGGCAGGCCGCGACGGTTCCAGTAACCGGCGGCGGCCTCGCGCAGTTCGCTGGAACCGGCGACGGGTCCGTAGGAGTTGGCCGAGTTGCTCGCCGTGAGCTGGTCCCGCATGACCGGGTGCACCGGCAGACCGGCCTCACCGAACCCGAGCGGAAGCACGCGCACCCCTTGGCGGCGTTTGTCGTTGAGGGCTTCGTTCACGGCGAGGGTGGCGGACACAGTGACGGTCATGGATGACTCATCTCCGGCTTTTCGTTAGGCGCTGACCACCGGTTGAGCTGGGCTCTCGTCCAGCTGGTGGCCTCTCACCCAACAGCCTGCCCAGCTCACGCCATCAGTACAAGCGAGTCTTTTCGATGCTGAGCATAAGATGACCTAATGCTTGACCTTAGACGACTCCAGCTCCTCCGGGAGTTCAGCACGCGCGGCACCATCGCCGCGACCGCGCACGCCCTGGGATACACGCCTTCCGCGGTGTCCCAGCAGCTCGCCACACTCGAGCGCGAGACGGGGGTGGCTCTCCTGGACCGGTCCCCGCGCGGCGCCGAGCTGACCGACGCCGGGCAGTTGCTGGTCAACCAGGCCGAGGAGATCCTGGCCCTGGTCGAGGCCGCCGAGTCGGTGCTGGCCGAGCAGTCGAACATCGCCCTGGGCGTGGTGACGGTGACGGCCTTCCCGACCGCCGCCGTGGCCTTCGCGCCGTTGCTGGCCCCACCCCTGCGCGAGTACCAGGGCATGCAGCTGGTGCTGCGGCAGACCCTGCTGGCCACCGGCACCCAGAAGGTGCGCTCGCGCGAGGTGGACGTCGCCCTGGTCGACGACTGGTCGGGACAGCACCCGGGCCGTGGGCCGGACAGCGGCCTGCGCCACGTGCACCTGTTGCGGGACCCGATGGTGCTGGCGGTCCCGGAGGGCCACCGACTGGCCGACCCGGAGGTCCCGCTGGTGCTGGACCAGATGCTCAGCGAGTCGTGGATCGTGGCGCCGGAGGGTGAGCGTTCGCGCCACGGCACGGAGAAGCTGTTCGCCGAGGTCGGCGGGTTGCCAGCGGCGACATGGGAGTTCGAGGGACTGGGCACGATCCTCAGTCTGGTCTCCAGGGGGATCGGGATCGCGGCGGTCCCGGCTCTGGCCATGGTGGGCGCACCGGCGGGCCTGGTGTACCGGCGGTTCCCCTCCTCACCGGAGCGGCACGTGTACGCGGTGCTGCGCCCGGCCTCGCTGCGGCGCCCGGCCGTCCAGGTGACCCTGTCGGCGCTGCGGGAGGCCGCGCGCAGCGTGGAACGTGAGCTCAGCCCGGTCTTCCCGCGCGTCCAGGGCCCACGGTGACGAAGGCCCCGCGGGCGGACACACGGCCCGCCCCCTCAGGGGACGGGCCGTGTTCGATGTTCTCTCGGTCGCTTCCGGTGGCCCACGGGGGCACCGGTCACGGATCGCTGCTCCGTCTGCGCGCCTTGTCGATCCTGCGGCGGAGCTTGCGACAGACGTGGCGAGCTCGGTCACGGTCGTCGCGGGCGTTCCACCAGCGCGCGTAGGCTTCCAGTCTTCTTTTGCGCAGGGAGTCCAGCTCGGCCTCCATCCGGTTCACCCGGTGCTCCAGGTCGATGCGTTCTCTCTCGAACGACGACATGTCGCGCTCGTGGAAACCCGCCTCACGTTCGGCACTGGACAGCCGATCGTTGAGACCCTCAGTGACGTTTCCACCCCTGGCGATCCGGCTGGGGCCGGCCTGTCCGCTGATGCCTTCGAACCACACAGTTCTGGTCTTTCCTGTGGCGGCCCAAGATCACCGATCGCTACGCAAAGAATGCAGAAAGTGTTCAAAGTGGACTTTTGGGGTTGGCTCCCCTGGACACGACCCTCCGGGCTAGGCCACCATGACCCGCTCGGACTTCGCGTCGCCCTGGCCCCTCCCCTGGAGCCGCCGGTAGGCGGCCTCGAACCGCTCCAACGACCGGTGGTGGTCGTGCTCCAGGGCGATCTCCCTGCTGGCCCGCCCCAACTCCTCGCGCCGCAGATCCGAGCCGAGCACCGACAGCAGACGGTCGGCCAGGTGCACGTAGTTACCCGGCGGGAACAGGAATCCGTTGCGCCCCTCCTCCACCAGGTGCGGCAGCGCCATCGCGTCCGCGGCCACCACCGGCAGGCCCGTGGACATGGCCTCCAGGGTCGCGATGCTCTGGAGCTCCGCCACGCTCGCGATGGCGAACACGTCCGCCGCCGCGTAGACCAGCGGCAGTTCCTCATCCGGGACGAACCCCAGGAAGTACACCCGGTCCGCCACGCCCAGCTGGGCGGCGAGCGCGCGCAGCTCCCCCTCACGCTGTCCGGTCCCGGCCAGCACAAGCTGGGCGTCCCGCTCGGACGTGGTCAGGGCCAGTGCCCGGATCGTGTCGTCGATCCGCTTCTCCTCGTCCAGCCGCCCCACGAAGACCACGGTGTCCCTGTCGAGCAGGCCGAACCTGTCCCTGGCCGCCGCGCGGTCCCGGGCCCGGGGATGGAAGCGGTCGAGGTCGATCCCGCAGGAGATCGCCTCGATCCCGCGCGCGAACCCGCGCTCCCGCAGGAGTTCGGCGGCGCGGGGTGTCGGGGTGGTCACGTGGTCGGCCTCCGCCGCCACCCGGAGCATGTCCCGCCAGGCCAGGGAGCCGGCCGCGCGCTGCATCGGTCGCGGCACATGGGCGTGCGCGTACAGGTTGTCCGGCATGAAGTGGTTGGTCAGCACGACGGGGATGCCCGCCGACCGCCCCCGGCGCAGGGCCGAGCGGCTGAGGGTGAAGTGGCTCTGCGCGTGGACGACGTCGGGGTCCAGCCGCCACAGGAGGCGCGATATGTGTCCTCCCATGCCCAGGGGAACCGCCGCCCGCATGGAGGTCTGGAAGGGGATCGGTGCCGAGCGCAGACGGTGCTCGGTGACCTTCCCGTTGACGGTGACGTGGGGGTCGCCGTGTTCGGAGGGGCACACCACGTGCACACGGTGCCCGCGGTCGGCCAGGCCCTCCGCCAGGCGGTACGTGAAGTAGCCGGCGCCGTTGACGTCGGGCGGGTAGGTGTCCGAGGCGATCAGGACGCGCAGTGGACGGTTCGACTGTGCCATCTGGGAACTCCCTGTTTCAACGAGTGCGGCTGCTGGAGGTGGAGGAGGTCCCGGTGTCGCCCGGCGCCTCGTCCGCCTCGGGGTTGCGGTGGCGGGACCGGGCCAGGGTGACCGTCCCCGCGAAGGCGAGCAGGGCGAAGAGCACCGCCCCGATCTGTTCGATCGGGGTGTCCGGAGCGCCCTCGCCGAGCAGGATCGCGCCGATCCCGACACCGACCACCGGGTCGGCGATCAGCAGGGTCGCGTAGGCGGCGGCGAAGTGCCCGGTCCGGTAGGCGTTCTGGAGCAGGAGAGCGCCGAAGACCGCGGTGGTGACGGCCATGACGGTGAGCCAGCTGAGGAGGTTGACCGGGTCCGCCACCGCGTTGGAGGTGATCACGCGTGCCAGGCCCGAGGTCGTGCCGAGCGCCGCGCCGCCCGCCGCCGCGAGCAGAAGGGCGCGCAGGCCGCTGGGCAGCCAGTGCGCGGTCAGGAACACCAGTCCCCCGGCGGCGATCATGCCGCCGGACAGCCAAAGGGCGGTCTCGGTGGACATGACCGGCTGTTCGGAACCGTGCGGGAAGGTCATCAGCACGCCCACCAGGCCGACCATCACGGCGATCCCGGCCAGGATCTGCGCGACGCGGACCCGCTGCCGGTTGAACACGGCGGACAGCACGATGGCGAACAGCAAACCGGTGACACCGATCGGCTGGATGATGGTGAGCGGCGCCCCGCTGAGGGCGAGCAGGTGGAGGGAGGCCCCCAGAACGACCGCCCCGCTACCGAGGAGCCAGCGGGGTTGGCGCAGCAGGTGGAGGAGGAAGCCCGCCCGCGCGACCCTCTGCCCGGGGGCGCGCACGGCGTCGCGTTCCTGCAGGGCCGAGCCGAGGGCCAGGGCGAAGGCCCCGGCCACGGCCATGAGTACGTGCCAGGGCATCAGGCGCACCACCCCTTGGAGGCCGAACCCGTCTCCGGCGTTGCGCGCATCACCGCATCCCCCGTCACTCGGTACTCACCCGCGACTCCCTGGAAACCGGGCACGGGCAAAACAGTACGGAGGGACGGCGTGCTCCGGCGATAACGCCACCCCCCGTCTTTCTCGTAGTGTCGTCCCCACCTCTCGGGGACGGGCACGCACCCGTCACGCGCGTGTGTCACTCCCCCGGTTTCGGCACCGTCCAGTACCCGTTCTCCTCCCCTACCCGTCCCGCAAAAGCCGGGGGGTTAAGAGTCCTAGCGGGTCAAGAGTGGGTATTGGGTGGCGCGAATAGCCGAAGCCGCGCGGACCGATTGCCCGGGCCCCTGTGCCGCCGTTGCGGGACGTGACACTATGTCCGGGTATTGGTCTAGACCGGACAGGAGCAGTGCCGCGTGCCTGAGAATCCCCACCCCGATCCCCTTTCCCTGCTTCCCCGTCCCCGGGAGCTGACCACCGACGGTTCCGGTGGGCTCACCCTGACCTCCGCCACCCGGGTCTCCGCGGACCACGCCGCCCAGGGCACGCTCTCCTGGCTCCAGCGCGAACTCGGCGCGGCCACCGGTCTTCCCCTGGCCACCGGCGACGAGGAGGACGCCCAGATCCGGCTGAGCGTCGACCCGGGCGCGGGACTCGGTCGGGAGGGTTACCGCCTGATCATCGACTCAGAGGGCGCGATCGTGGTGGGCAACGAGCCCGCCGGGGTGTTCTACGGTGTGCAGACCCTGCGCCAGCTGCTGCCAACCGACGCCTACCGCACCACGGCCCTGGGCGGCGCCGAGTGGCGGCTGCCCGCGGTGAGCATCACCGACGCCCCGCGCTTCCAGTGGCGTGGCGCGATGCTCGACATCGCCCGCCACTTCCAGCCCAAGCGCGAGATCCTGCGTTTCATCGACCTGCTCGCGCTGCACAAGCTCAACGTGCTGCACCTGCACCTGACCGACGACCAGGGCTGGCGGGTCGAGATCCGCCGCTACCCGAAGCTGACCGAGGTGGCCTCCTGGCGCGCCGAGAGCCAGCTGGGCGCAACCAAGCCCGCGACGTTCGACAACCGCCCGCACGGCGGGTTCCTCACCCAGGACGACATCCGCGAGATCGTCGCCTACGCCGACGCCCGACACGTCGCGGTGGTCCCGGAGATCGACGTCCCGGGCCACTCGCAGGCGGCCATCCACGCCTACCCCGAGCTCGGCGAGGTCGGCGAGATCCCCGTCGGCACCCAGTGGGGCATCTTCGAGGAGATCCTCGGGGTCACCGACAACGTCCTGGAGTTCTACAAGAACGTCTTCGACGAGCTCATCGAGCTGTTCCCCAGCACCTACGTCCACGTGGGCGGGGACGAGGTCCCCAAGACCCAGTGGAAGAACAGCGCCTCCGCCCAGCAGCGGATCAGGGACGAGGGCCTGGCCGACGAGGACGAGCTCCAGAGCTGGTTCATCCGCCAGCTCGACGACCACCTCACCCAGCGCGGCCGACGCCTGCTGGGCTGGGACGAGATCCTGGAAGGCGGACTCGCGCCGGGCGCCACGGTGATGTCGTGGCGCGGCGAGGAGGGCGGCATCGCCGCGGCCCGCGCGGGCCACGACGTGATCATGGCTCCCACCGCCACCTCCTACCTGGACTACAAGCAGTCCGAGCGGCCGGACGAGCCGGTGCCGGTGGGCACGCTCCTGCGTCTGGAGGACGTGTACGCGGGCGACCCGGTCCCGGCGGACCTGTCCGAGGAGGAGGCCCGGCACGTCCTCGGTGGCCAGGTGAACCTGTGGAGCGAGCACATCGACAACGCCCGCAGGCTCGACTACATGGTCTTCCCCCGCCTGACCGCCTTCGCGGAGAAGGTGTGGACCGAGGGGGACCGCGACTTCGCCGAGTTCGAGCCGCGTCTGCGGCACCACCTCCGCAGGCTCGACGCGGCGGGTGTGGAGTACCGGCCCCTCGACGGCCCGCGCCCATGGCACACCCGCCCGGGTCTGTACGGCTGGGGCTACCAGCCCGGCCAGGAGGCCCCGGAGCAGGGTCACGCCGGAGCCTAGCCACCCCGCCGTCGGGGCCCGGTCCCCCCCCAAACCGGGCCCCGCGGCCCCCCCCCCCCCCCGCCGGGGGGCCGGTGCCCGCGCCCCCCCGCCCCCCACGGCCCGGTGTCAGAAGTACGTGGCGACGGCGTCGACCACGCGGTACTCGTCGTCGACCACCGGGATGACCTTCCAGCGGTCGAAGGCCGTGCACGGGTGGGAGATGCCGAAGGACACCAGGTCCCCGGGGCGCACCCCCAGGTCCCCGGGCACGTCCAGGTAGGCGTGGTGGTCGTTGAGGTTGGTGACCTCGACCCCCTCGGCACGGACCACCGAACCGTCACCCCGGCGCAGGACGCGCGGGACCGGGAAGCCCTGGTCGGAGTTGGCCTCGCGGCGGCCCATCCCGGCGATCGCCCGCCCCTCCTCCGGAGTGGAGGTGACCTGCGCCCACAGCTCCAGGGCCCCGGACAGGGCGTCGCCGCCCTCGGGCAGGCGGTTGTACGGCGTGGTCCGCCGGTACAGGCCGTCGTCGTGGGCGACGTAGGCCCCGCTGCGCAGGATCGGCGTGACGTCCTCGTGGCCGCCGATCTCCTCGGCGACCACGTCGAACCACGCGCTGCCGCCCACCGACAGGACCGGGCTCTCCAAGCCGTGTTCGGCGGTCAGGGAGGCGGCGTCACCGAGGAGGTCGCGCAGGAAACCCCGCACTCCCTCCGCGTCGCTCAGCGAACCCTCGTACCCCGCCACTCCGGCCAGTTCCAGACCCGGGGCCCGCACGACCTGCCGCGCGATCTCCAGCACCGCGTCGCGCGTGCGGCAACCCGTCCGGCCTCCGGGCGTGCCGCGCTCCACCATCACCCGCAAGGGTCGGCCGCCGTCGCTCCCCACCGCTTGGGCCGCCAGTTCGACCCCCTCGGAGGAGTCGACGTAGAAGAGGAACTCGAAGTCCGGGTCGGCGTCCTGCTCGGCCGCCGCCCAGATCAGGACCCGGGGGTCGAGTAGCTCGTTGGCCATGAGGACGCGCTCCACCCCGAACCGGCGGAAGTCCAGGACCTGGTTGGCGGTGGCGGCGGTGATCCCCCAGGCGCCCGCGTCGAGCTGGCGCTGGGTGAGCACGGGGGACATCGCGGTCTTGCCGTGGGGGGCGAACAGGAGTCCGTGGCGGCGCGTGAACTCGGCCAGCGCGATGATGTTGCGGTCCAGGGCAGAGGCGCGCAGCACCATGAGCGGCCAGGTGAAGGGGCCGGTGAACAGGTGGTCCCCGCGTGCGGCGAACTCGGCCAGGGTGACGGGTTCGCCCGGCCACCACAGGCCCTTGGTGCGCCAGTCGACGTGTTCCTGGGGAATGCACAGCCGGTCGCTCACAGTGGCCTCCGCTTCCTCTTCGGGTGGGTTCGCGACCGATCATCCCACCCTGGGGTGCCGGGGCACATCCCTCCGGGGCGGGGTTGACGAGCGCCAAGACGGCGGGACCCGCCCGGCGCGTGCCGGGCGGGTCCGTCGGTGTCGGGACCGGACGTCAGTCGGCTACCGGCGCTCCGACCGGCTCCGCCTCTTCCTCCCTGGTCCCGCCCGACCCGGCGAGAAAGTCCTCGATGGCCTTCTGGCCCCGGTCCGGGTAGTCCGTGATGAAGCCGTCCACGCCCATCGCCAGGACCCGCCCCATCACGCTGGGGTCGTTGATCGTGTAGGGCATGATCTCCATGCCCGCGTCGTGCACACGTCGGACGTAGGCCGCGTCGATGGTGGTGTGGTTCGGGTTGATCATGTGCGCCCAGTCGAACTCGGCGATCCGCGACTCCGGAACCTTGCCGAGCAGCGCGTGCGGCAGGGAGGGCAGGAGCTTCTTGGAGCGCTCCGTGAACTCCCAGTCGAAGCTCTGCACCACGATCCGGGACGGCTGGTCGGGCGCGTTGGGCAGCAGCCAGTGCGGGTGCCGTGCGAGTTCGTCGGAGATCCGGTTCTCGATGCCCGGGTACAGGGCTGGCTCCTTGACCTCCAGGAGCAGGTTCATACCGTGCCGCTCCAGGCGGTTCAGGGCCTGGCCGAGTTGCGGAACGCGCTCTCCGGCGAACGAGCCGTCGAAGGACGAGCCGGCGTCGAGGCGCCGGATCTCCGCGAGCGTGAAGTCGCCGACGTCGTAGGGCGCGCGGTTCGGGAAGACCTTGGCCACGTTGGTGGTGCGGTCGAGGCGGGTGTCGTGCATGAGGACCAGCTGGTCGTCGGACGTGAGCTGGACGTCCACCTCCACGGTCTCCGCACCGAGACGGTGGGCCGCGTCGATCGCAGCGATGGTGTTCTCGGGTGCGTGTCCGGAAGCACCTCGGTGGGCGACGGCGATGAGGGGGCGGGACTGTGACGGCTGGGACGGAAGAACACTGGCGCCGGGGCTCACCCGCTGCGCTGTGGCGGCCTTGGTGACCGTGACCGCCTCGGCGGTCGCGGCCGCGGGGACGGCGAGCGCTGGGCTCGATCCCATGGCCAACATGAGTGATACGGCTCCGACTACGAATCCGATGCGCTGGTGCACCGGGCCTCCCAAGTACGCGTGGACTGGCCGACTGCTACCTCAGGGTGAGTGCGTTTGGTGACCGGACGGTGACCATACGCGGAGCAGCCGGTGATCCGACGCCCATCTTCTGGTGGCGGCGCGCCCTTCGGGCAACGCGGAACCCCACTCATCAATCTCACCCTATGTAGGCAATTGATCGCTTCATGTCCGATTTTTGACTGTAAGCCCCCTCAGTAATCACCCAGGGTCCTGAGAACATCACGAGTAGTAGTCGATGGGAAGGAACCTTCATGCGCAAGCACCACACGAGGTGGGTCGCGCTCTTCAGTGCCGCCGCGATCTCGACGACGGGGCTGGTCGGCCTCTCCGGACCCGCGGCCGCGAACGACGCGGACGCGCCCACGCTCAGCTGGCCGGTCGTGAGACAGGGGGTGTCCACGTACGGCATCGACGGGTTCGAGATCACCTACCTGCCCGCCGGTCTGGAGCGGTACGGCATCAACGCCACGTCCACGACCGACCGCGTGGGCAACCGTCAGTCCCAGATCTCGTGGGTGCAGGGCCCGGACCAGCTGTACGGACGGGTCGCGGTGCTTCGCTCCGAACGCCTCCAGGATCTCGAGGACCTGCGCGAGAGCCGCTACAGCCACCTCTCCGAGAGCTCCCTGGAGGAGGTGGCGCCCGGCGGGGCCTTCGAGCACGGCGCGTACCTGTCCGAGGAGACCGGCGACCTGTTCTGGGTGGAGCGGCCGGGCGTGGCGGTGGCCACCCACCTCCAGCCGGAGCGCTGGGAGAGCGCGGAGCTGGTGAGGCTGGCCGAGGCCGTCATCGAGGAGTCGGCCCCACAGGAGTCCGGGGCCGAGGAGCCGACGGCCGAGGATGCCGACGTGGTCGCGGCCGAGGAGAGCGCCCCGGCCGAGGACGCCGCCGACGAGGTGGCCGAGGCAGCCCCCGCGGAGCCGGTCGAGGAGGCCCCGACCGAGGAAGCCCCGGTTGGGGAAGCCCTGGTCGAGGAGGTCCCGGTCGACCAGGTTCCGGCCGAGGAAGCACCCGCTGAGGAGGCTCCCGTGGACGAGGAGGTGGTCGACGGCGCCGAACTCGACGAGCTCACCCCGGTCGAGGAGGCTCCCGTGGAGCAGGCTCCGGTCCAGGAGGAGGCCCCCGCCGAGGAGGCTCCCGCCACGGAGAACACGGTCGACGAGGCCACCCCGGCCCAGGAGGGGACCGCGTCCCAGGACCAGAACCTCCCCGAGAACGCGTCCTCGCGTGAGGTCAGGACCTGCCTGACCGGGCACTTCGTCGACTTCGGCTCCGGCGAGACCCAGCTCGACCCCGCCCGGATGACCCGGACCAGCGGCGAGTTCGTCGAGCGGGCGCTGTCCGGTGCCGACCTCGGCGACGCCGAGCGCGACCGTCTGCTGGCCACGGTCTGGTACTACGGCCACGAGGACGACAAGGTGGCCGCCACCAAAGACTGCGCCAACCAGCTCGGGCTGGAGCGCAGCGAGGTCGAGGACGCCGTCGCGGAGGTCTCCGGGATCATCGCCGAGCTCGTCCGTGAGGCCAACGAGAGCGTGTCCAGCTCGATGGACGAGGTCCGCAGGACCAGCGGTCAGGCCGCCGAGGTCCAGCCGGTGACGGACCCGGTGGGCGCCGAGGAATGGGCCGAACTGTGGGACTCCCTGCCGTGGTCCATTCCGGTGGAGAATTCCTGAGCCTCACTGCCTGACCTGCGATGACCGAAGCCCGGTCGCGGCACCGTACGTGGTCGCGGCCGGGCTTCGGTCATGCCCGGACCCGGGTTGCCCACACCCCCTTGGCCGCGACCGACAACCAAGGTCCCGAACCCCTGATCATCCGACATCCCGGTCCATCCCATGCTGTACCGTCACCCACGTTCGGCCGGTTCCACCGAGACCCGGTCGGCGCCCCGTCCTCCGCCCCGGAGCGACACCCCAGACGGGCGGCGAACCCGCCCTCCCCCGTCCGCAGGAGGACAGCGCACATGTCCGGATTCACCACCCGACCCCAGCTCCGCGGCGACTTCGGGATGGTCGCCTCCACCCACTGGCTGGCCAGTGCCACCGGCATGTCCGTCCTGGAACGCGGTGGCAACGCCTTCGACGCGGCGGTCGCGGCGGGCTTCACCCTCCAGGTCGTCGAACCCCACCTGAACGGCCCCGGCGGCGAGGTTCCCGTCATCTTCCAGGCCCGGGGCGGGTCCCCGCGCGTACTGTGCGGTCAGGGCGTCTCCCCCGCCGACGCCACCATCGGGGCCTTCGAGGGCCTGGGCCTGGACCGCGTGCCCGGCAGCGGTGTCCTCGCCGCCACCGTCCCCGGCGCCTTCGACGCCTGGATGCAACTGCTGCGCGACCACGGCACCGTGTCCGTCCGCGAGGTCCTGGACCACGCCATCGGTCTGGCCGAGCGCGGCTACCCCGTCCTGGGCCGGATCGCCACCGCCCTCGAAGCGCTCACCCCGGTGTTCTCCCGGC
The DNA here is from genome assembly GCF_018070675.1 of Nocardiopsis sp. B62. Classification (NCBI taxonomy): domain Bacteria; kingdom Bacillati; phylum Actinomycetota; class Actinomycetes; order Streptosporangiales; family Nocardiopsidaceae; genus Nocardiopsis; species Nocardiopsis sp. B62. Next base: position 90,203 of record NZ_JAGPXK010000015.1, read on the forward strand.
ACTGGGCGGGCTCGGCCTCCGTCTACCTACCGCACGGCACCGCCCCGGCCGCCGGAACACGGCTGCGCAACCCGGCGCTCGCCGCCACATACAGACGTGTGGTCGCCGAGTCCGAGGCGGCGGGCGGCGACCGCGAGGCCCAGATCGAGGCGGCGCGCCGCTCCTGGTACCGGGGCTTCGTCGCGGAGGCGATCGGCGCCTTCCTCGCCGGTCCCGTCCCCAACAGTCACGGCGAGCCCGAGCAAGCCCTGCTGAGCGCGCAGGACATGGCCGACTGGAGCGCCACCTACGAGGACACCGTCAGCACCCCCTACGGCTCCCACACCGTGCACAAGACCGGACCCTGGGGGCAGGGGCCCGTCATGCTCCAGCAGCTGCGCATGGCCGAGGCCGCAGGGGTCGGCACCGACGCGCGCAGGGGGGTGAGCGCGGACTTCGTGCACCGGAGCACCGAGATCGCCAAACTCGCCTTCGCCGACCGTGAGGGTTGGTACGGCGACCCGGACTTCACCGACGTCCCGCTCAAGGAACTCCTCAGCTCCGACTACGCCGCCGAACGCGTGCGGGGGATCGACGGGGAGCGCGCCAACCTGGAGCCGCGCCCCGGAGCGCCGGGGGGCCGCGTCCCCTTCGAGGCACCGGTGTACCTGCCCGGGCAGACGCCGGGCGACCGCACCACCGGCGAGCCCACCGTGCGCGACGCCGCCGGACAGACCCCCGCCGACCTGCGCGGCGACACCTGCCACGTGGACGTGGTGGACGCCGACGGCAACATGGTCTCCGCGACCCCCAGCGGCGGTTGGTTCAGCAGCTCGCCGCTCATTCCGGAACTCGGGTTCCCGCTCGGCACCCGGGCGCAGATGTTCTGGCTCGACCCGGCCTCGCCCAACGCGCTCTCACCGCGCCGCCGCCCCCGCACCACCCTCTCCCCCACCCTGGTGACCCGCGAGGACGGTGAGGCGGTGCTGGCCATCGGCACCCCCGGCGGTGACCAGCAGGACCAGTGGACGACCACCGCGCTGCTGCGGGTGCTCAACGGCGTGGACGACCTCCAGGAGGCCCTGGACACCCCCATGTTCCACACCAACGCGTTCCCCAGCTCCTTCCACCCCCGTGAGACCGTGCCCGGCGACCTGGTGGTGGAGCCGGGGGTGGGCGACGGGGTCGTCGACGAGCTGCGGCGTCGCGGGCACCGGGTCCAGGTGGCCCAGGAGTGGTCCCTGGGCCGTCTGGCGGCGGTCGCCCGCGACCCGGAGAGCGGCGAGCTGCGCGCGGCCGCCGACCCCCGGGGCGCGCAGGGGTACGCCGCGGGGCGCTGACCCGGGGCAGACGAAAGCGCACGGATAGCCCCCTCCTGCTGGAATTCGCCTGGACGGAAGGGGGCTTTGTCATGGGCTGGGGCTAGTGGCATGGCTTGACCGGCTCTTGCCAAATCGGTCGGTCACTGCTTATGTAGACCTGTGCGGCGGGACACCCGGCCTGCGAGGCTGCGGACTCCGCCACAACTCCATACCACCCCAAGGGCCGACCACCGCTGTCTCCCCCTCCCTCAGCGGCGGCCCTGTCCCCCCTCCTAACCGAGGCCTGCCTTCCCCTCCCGGCGGTTTTTCGGACATGGAGAAGGAAGGGCCGTGGTGCCACCGCCCCGGTGGCGCCACGGCCCTTTCCCGTATCCGGACCGGCGGTCAGGTACTCACGCGCACCGCGCCCGCGTAGTTGGCGGTCCGTACCGGGGTGACGCGCACGTCCAGGCCGGTACGCGGCGCCTCCAGCATCTGGCCGTCGCCGAGGTAGATCGCCACGTGCGAGATGTAGTCGGGCGCGGTGGGGTCCGAACGCCAGAACAGCAGGTCGCCGCGTTCGAGGTCGTCCCACTCCACGCGCTCTCCCGCGTTCCACTGGTCGTGGGTGACGCGCGGAATGGACACGCCCTCCTCCCGGAACGCCCACTGGAGCAGACCGGAGCAGTCGAAGCCGACGTCGGGGGTGGTCCCGCCCCACACGTAGGGGACGCCCAGCTGGGTCTCGGCGTTCGCGATGACCTGCTCGATCACCGAGGAGGGGACGGCGTCGCCGTCGACCAGGGGTTCGGGGGCGTCGGCGACCAGCTGGAGGGATGCGTCCTCACCGAGGATCTCCTCCAGCTCATCGTGAAGCTCCCACAGGTCGGCGTCCGGGGCGGAGACGACCAGGGCGTTGCCCTCGGGCATGCCCAGTTCGCGAGCGAGCTCACGGGAGACGAGGGCGTCGATCCCGGCGATGCCGGAGGTGGCGTGGGTCCACACCTCCAGGGGAACCTCACCGTTGCCGCCCGCGAGGGTGATCTGGCCGCCGACGTCGAGTTCGCGTTCGGTGCCCACGTCCTTGGACAGCGCGACATGGCCCTCGGCGACCCCCTGCCAGATCTCGTCGGACTCGGCGGAGGGCCGGGGAGCGTGGTTGCGGAAGCTGGAGGGGTTGACTCCCAGCAGGGAGGTGGGTTGGCCGTCGACCTCCACCCGCGCGGCGTCGACGGTCAGGACGTTCTTCACACCGTCGATGTCGCGGACCGCGTCGACGACCTCACGGGGGAGCTTCTCGGGGGCGACCGCGAAGTACTCCACGGAGCGCGCCTCACGGAAGGGCGCCACGTAGGTGTCGCGCCTGAGTTCGGCGACGTCGGCGACGTCCGGGCTGGGATGGGGGGTTTCGGTCTGGGAATCGGCCGCGCGGGGCGCGGAGCCGCTGGGGACGGCGTTCTCGGGGGAGAGCTGCTCGGCGAGGGGAGGCCGGTCCTGGACTACGGGGTCGGCCATCGCGGGGCTGGCCCCGAAGGCCGTGAAGGCGACCGCGAAGGCGGCCGTGGTACCCGCACATGTTCTGAGACGGTTCCGCACGGGGATCGATCACCCTTTCTGGGACCGCGGCGGGCGGGGGAAGCGCTGCGGCGCACGGCCTTAGATGACATGGTCCGGTCCAAGAATGGGCGTACCCGGTCGCGTTTGCAAGACGCCCACGCCGTCCGATACCGGACGTCCACCTATCAGCCGCTTGTCCGTTCCTTGCGGATATCGCGCCTTACGGCGGGTCGTCACAGGTCTGCATAACAGTCCGTAACCGACACGGTGAGGGGGAAGCGAACCGGGGTCTCTCCGAAGAGGATCTCCCGGGTCCGGACCTGGGCGCGGTCGATCGCGCGGAGCGTCTCGGCCGCGCGGTGCTCGGGGACGTGCAGGACGACCTCGTCATGGACGAAGAAGACGATCCCGCCGCCGTCGGGGGTCGCGGGGAGTTCCTGGCGAAGCGCGGCGAGCAGGACCAGCGCCCACTCGGCGGCGGTGGCCTGGACGACGAAGTTGCGGGTGAACCGGCCGTGCGCGCGGCGTCTTCGGTCACCGTCCGTCGCGGCTACTGTGGCCGACCAGTCGTGCGGGGCGGGCGAGGTGCGGCCCAACCACGAACGGACGATCCCGCCGCCCTCCCCGGTGCGGGCCGCGGCGTCCACGTACTCCAGGGCGCGCGGGTAGAGGCGGCGCATGGTGGCCAGGAGCGGCGCCGCGTCGCCGGACGTCTGCCCGTACATGGCGGCGAGCAGTCCGATCTTCGCGCGTTCGCGGTCGTCGCCCACGTGCACGGCCAGCCGGGTGTACAGGTCCTCCTCGGCCGCGGCGGCCGCGAGGGCGGTGTCCCCGGACACGGCGGCGAGCACGCGGGGTTCGAGCTGTCCGGCGTCGGCGCGGACCAGGACCCAGCCCGGGTCGGCCCGCACGGCCCGGCGGACCGACTTGGGGATCTGGAGGGCGCCGCCGCCCCGGGAGGCCCAGCGCCCGGAGACCACGCCACCCACCACGTAGTCGGGCTGGAAACGACCCAGCCGTGGGCCGTCCCCGCCCTCGCGGGGCAGTTCACGCACCCAGGTCTCCAGCCACGACCATCCGTTGGCGGAGTACAGGCGGGCGAGCTCCTTGTAGCGCAGCAGCAGCGGCACGAGCGGGTGGTCCACCGCCTCCAGGACCCAGGAGCGGGTGGACTCCACGGGGTGTCCGATCCAGGCCATCGCCCTGAGGACCTGGGCGGGCGAGTCCGGGTTGACCTCGTGACCGACGACCTCCCCGATCCGCGTGACCAGGTCGGCGAGGACCGCCGGGCGCTCGCCCGTGCGCGGACGCGGGCCGAGGATCTCGGTGAGCACCTGGTCGTGGACGTCCGGGCGCCAGGGCAGGCCGTCGTGGCTCATCTCCACCGCCGCCAGGGCGCCAGCGGACTCGACCGCGATCAGCAGGGCCATCCGCCCCGGTTCGGGCAGCGCCGCGACGCGTCCCCGCTGGTCGTCGTGGACCTCCGCCAGGGCGGCGAGCCGGTCGGTTCCGGGCGGAAGCGTGGAGCGGTCGGCCTCGAACAGCGCGGGCTGCGCGGCGGTCCCCTCCCCGAGCGGGCGCACCGGGTCGTCGGGGACCGCCAGGTCGTGCAGGCGGGCCCAGGCGGCGCCCAGGGAGTGGGGTTCGGAGTGGCGGGCCCCGTAGCCGAGCAGGAGGGCCTCGGTCAGCCCGACGTCGTGGCACCGGGCCACGCGCACCCCGGCACGGACCAGGTCGGGGTAGACGTCACCGGTGTCCGCCCAGACCCACCGGACGGACGCGGCCGCGGTGCGGTCTCCCACGCCCTCTCCGGTACCGGTCTCCCAGGCACCCTCGCGTCCCGCACCGTCCTGCTCGGTGCGACCCTCCTCGGAACGGGACTCCTCGACTGAGCGCACGGCGGCCGCGAGGTCCCGCACGCGGCGCGGCGGAGCGGCCGCGCCGCCCTCCCCGAGCTCCCGCAGCCACCCACCGCCCTCGCCGTCGGCGACCACCGCGATCCGCATGTGCCCAGTGTCCCCCCGGAGACCGACAATCGGCGGGCCGCCGCACGGGCCACCGGGGGGTGCGACCGCTAGCTTCCGGGGCGCACCACGTTGTCCAGGGGTTCCCCGGCGGACCAACGGGCCAACTGCGCGTCCATGAAGGCCCGGGCACGCGGGTAGAAGGCGGCGGAACCACCGGCCACGTGCGGGGTCAGGTACACGCCGGGGGCGTCCCACAGCGGGTGGTCGACCGGGAGCGGTTCGGGGTCGGTGACGTCCAGGGCCGCTCGGACCCGGCCGTTCTGGGCGAGCAGGGCGTCGGTGTCCATCACGGCGCCCCGACCGACGTTGACCACCAGGGCGTCGTCACGCAGCAGGGCGAACTCGTCCGCGCCGAACAGGCCCCTCGTCCGCTCGGTGAGCGGGGTGACGATGACGACCACGTCCGCCTTCGGCAGCAGGGCGGGCAGCTCGTCCACCCCGTGCACGTCCTCGTCCGGGCGGGCCCGGCTGGCCACCCGCACCACCTCGGTCTCGAAGGGCAGCAGCCGCCGCTCGATCGCCTGGCCGATGCTGCCGTAGCCGATGATCACCACCCGGGAGTCGGCGAGGGAACGCTGCGGGACCGAACCCCAGCGGTGTTCGCGCTGGTCTATCGCCCATCGAGGCAGGTCGCGCTGTGAGGCGAGGATGAGCGCGAGCGTGTGCTCGGCCGTGCTGGCGTCGTGCAGTCCCCGCCCGTTGCAGAGGGTGACGTGGTCGGGCAGGAGGTCGAGTACCTGCTCGTACCCCGCCGACACCAGCTGCACCACGCTGAGTTCGGGCATCCGCGCGATCATGTCCAGCCGCTCGTCCACGCCCTGGGTGGAGGGCGCGTAGGGCACCTGGTAGAAGGTGACGTCCTCCAGCCCCTCGTCGGGGGCCGGACCCCCGGTGTAGAGGTCGACGTGGAGTGATCGGGGCGCGTTGTCCCGGTTCTGCTCCCACTGCACCAGTGCTCGGCCGCCCATGTCGCGCGCCCTCCTTCTGCTCGGTCCGTGTCACCCGACACCCTAGGGGCTCACCCCGGCGGGGGACCGAGGGCGGGTACCCGGTCCGGCCCCGGTCAGGCCCGATGGTCCCGTACGGCCACGGAACCGAAGCGGGAGAGCTCGTAGCAGGCGACCGCGGCCGCGGCGGTGACGTTGAGCGAGTCGACGTCGCGGTCGGCCATCGGGATGTGCACGCGCGAGGTGGCCCGCTCCAGCCAACGGGCGGACAGACCGTCGCCCTCGGTGCCGAGCAGCAACCCCACCCTGGCGTCGGGTGCCAGGGCGTCCATGGCCTCGCGGAGCGGCAGCGAACCCTCTCCGGGGGTGAGGGCCATCAGATCGAAACCGGCCTCGCGCAGGGTGTCCAGACCGCCGTACCAGTCGTCGAGGCGGGTGTAGGGCAGGGTGAAGACGGCTCCCATAGACACCTTCACGGACCTGCGGTAGAGCGGGTCCGCGCAGCGGGGAGCCAGCACCACGGCGTCCACACCCAGGCCAGCGGCGCTGCGGAAGATCGCGCCGACGTTGGTGTGGTCCACCAGGTCCTCCAGCACGACGATGCTGCGGGCACCGGCCAGGACCTCGTCGAGCGCGGGCAGGGGCGCGCGGTGGTAGGCGGCCAGGGCGCCCCGGTGCAGGTCGAAGCCGACCAGCCGCTCCGCGGTCTCCTCACTCACCACGTACAACGGGGCACCGGAGTCGGAGACCAGGTCGTCCAGGGCGGCGGCCCGTCGCTCCGTGAGCAGGAAGCTGCGGGGGACGAACCCGGCGGTGGCGGCGCGGCGGATCACCTTGTCGCCCTCGGCCATGAACAGGCCGTGCTCGGTCTCCAGGTGGCGGCGCAGGTTGACGTCGCGCAGCCGTGTGTAGTCGGCCAGACGCGGGTCGGCGGGGTCACTGACCCTGATGACATCCATGGTCAGCGATTATCCCGTGTGGCTCCGGGTGGGTCAGCCGATCTGGTCGGTGACGGCGCGCAGGCGCTGCCAGCGGGCCTCCTCGCAGGAGCCCTTGCGGGAGAGTGTGGTGTCGATCTCCTCGCCCTCCCAGGTGCCCTCGATCGCCGCTTCCTGCGGGCCGTACACCTTGTCCGTGCAGACGGTGCCCGAGCGGACCTCGGTGAACAACTGGTCCCCAGTGGCGGTCCCCTCGGACCCCTCCTCGTCCGTCCCGGACTCGGAATCGGACTCGGCGGCGGTCGGGTCCCCAGTCGACTCGGCGGTGGCCTCGGCCATCACGGCGCAGGGCTCGGGGTCGACGGCCAGGTCGCCGGTGCAGTTCAGCGTCTGCACCCAGGCCAGGCCCCGGTCGCTGACGTTGATACGCAGGTGGCCGACGGGACCGTCGAGGTCGGTCGACTCCTCCTCGGGTTCGATGACGCTCCCGAGCACCTCCGGGGTGGTGACGTTCGTGGTCTCCACTGCCTGCGGCGGCAGCATCGAGGGGGCGACCAGCACTGCGTAGGCCACCGCTCCGGTGCAGCACGCTCCGGCGAGCAGCACGGTGCCGAGGCTGCCTCGGTTCCGACGGTCACTGTGCGAATGGGACATGCCATAACCCTCGGGGGTCGGTTGGTCACGGGGGACGACCGCCACGCGCGAAGCCCCGTTTCGGGGGCGTCGGCCAAACGGGCGCCAAGTATCGGTCAAGCGAATACCGGGCAATGGTAGCCGGGAGTGCGTACTGGTACCCGACCGGCGCCGTAACAAAGCGATCACCGCGCGCACGGGGGCGCTGCGTACGGGGCCGGCTGTGAGCCGGACCACCCCTGTCCCTTCCACTCGCGCGTTACCAACGAGTAAGGTCCTGGGAGGAATCGTTCGTGTGCCACCGGTCGGTCGATCACATCCACACTGTGTGACGCCCTCCGCCCCGCGTTGGTTCTCACAGATCCCACCGCGGGTGCTGGCGCCGACCCCGCGACCGCCCCCTGAAGACCGGCCCGGGAGGCTCCAGAGCCGGGACCGGAGACAGCCACACCCCCGGAGTGCCCGTGTCCACTGGACGCCATCGTCACCCCTCCCCGACCGCCGCCAACACCCGCAGGGTCGTGCGGTCGCCGCTGGGGATCACCGCGATCGTCGTCGCCCTCATCGCCCTCGCGGCGATCGCCGTGCCGGTCACCATGAACGCCCTGGGCTGCGGCGAGACGCGCTACCTGCGCGTCTCGACCACCCAGAGCGTCGCCCCGGTGATGCGCGCGGCGGCGACGGAGTTCAACGCGGACCGGCCCAGCTACGGCGGCGAGTGCGTGTTCGCGCAGGTCGACGAGATCGCGCCGCACCGGATCATGGCGGCGCTGACCGGTGGCCAGCCCGGTGACTCCACGATCGCCCCGCACGTGTGGGTGCCCGAGTCCTCCGCCTGGGTCGAGCTGGCCAGGGTCTCCGACGGCGGCGCCCACGGCATCGAGACCGACCCGCCCTCCCTGGCCAGCTCGCCCGTCGTGCTCGCCGCTCCCCCCGACACCGAGGGCATGCCGGACCAGGACGACGCGAGCTGGACCATGCTGCTGCCCGACGAACGCGACCCGGACCGCCCCGTGGTGATGGTCGATCCCAACCGGGGCGCCGACGGCATGACGGTGATGCGCGCGGTCCGCGAGCACCTGGGCTCCGGGGACGCCGCCGACACCGCCATGACCGACTTCGTGCGCGACGTCCAGCTGGACAGCGCCTTCGGCGAGATCGACCTGACCAACGTCTTCACCGGCTCCGCCGCCTCCAACGACCGGGTCGACCCGGTGATCGCCGTTCCCGAGCAGGCAGTGGTGGCCTACAACGACCGCCGCGCGGACTCGGCCCCCTCACTCCAGGCGCACTACGTCAGCGACGGCACGGTCAACCTGGACTACCCGTACGTCACCACCACCGAGGACGCGGAGCTCCGGGCGGCCGCCGCGGACCTGTACGAGGTGGTCCGGAGCACCGAGTACCGCGAGCGCCTGCGCGAGCTGGGCTTTCGCGACCCGAGCGGGGAGGCCGCCCCCGCGTTGGCCGAGCGGTCCGGGATCATCGCGGAGCAGCCACCCGCCGGGGACGACCTGACCGGCGACGCCCTGCTGGCCTCGGTCACCGACTGGAACCGGCTCTCCATGCCGTCCCGGACGCTGGTTCTGGCCGACGCCTCCCAGAACATGGCGGACGACCTCAACGGCGGGCCGCAGCGGATCGAGGTGGCCAAGCAGGCGGCGCTGATGGGTCTGGGCCTGTTCCCCGACGAGACGGACATGGGCCTGTGGCTGATGTCGGAGGAGTTCGGAGACGACGGCCGCGACCGGGCCGCGGACATGCACCCGCTGGGCGCTGGCGACGACGGCGGTGTCACCCGCCGCCAGGAGATGGTGAAGGTCGCCGAGGAGCTGGAGGTGGAGGGCGGCGGATCCCGTCTGTACGACAACATCCTGGCCGCCTACGACGAGGTGCAGGACAACTACGACGAGGACAGGATCAACAGCGTCATCCTGCTGACCGCCGGTCAGGACGAGGGGTCCAGCGACCTCTCCCACCAGGAGTTGGTCGCCGCCCTCCAGGACCGGTTCGACCCCCAGCGGCCGGTCACGATGTTCGTCATCGCCTTCGGTGAGCAGGCGGACGGCCCGGAGCTGACGCAGATCGCGCGCGCGACCAGCGGATCGTCCTTCGTGACCGAGGACCCGGACGAGATCGGCGACATCTTCCTCAGCTCGATCTCCCGGCGGCTGTGCGTCCCCAACTGCGACAACTGAGCCCCGCCCCGGGTCCCGTCTGCGTGGTTCGGGGCGTTGAGTAACGTTCCCACAGGTAACACACGGAAGGTCGCCCGACTCAGGAATTCGGCCGGTACACAAGGATTCGCCCGCTTCGCGAACGACGGGCGCCCGACACCCCTGTACGACTCATCCCCCTGTACGAACACCTCGTCCGTACACCACCTCGTGAGGAAAGCTGTGGGACGTCACCGCGGAAAGTACGCAGAAGGACCCTCCGACCGGAGCAGACGGCGCCGGGGGCGCGGCAGTGCCGTCGCCGCCCTCGCCGCCGCGATGGTGATCGTGGTTGGTCTCGCCGTGGCGGGCGTGTACATGTTCGGGCAGGGCGACGGCTGCGGCAGCTCCGACATCGAACTGAACGTGGCGGTCAGCCCGGAGCTGGCGCCCGCCCTGGCCGACCTCGCCGGCGACTTCAACGACGAGGAGCACACCGTCGACAACCACTGTGTGCGGGCCAGCGTGCGCGAGGCCGACTCGGCCGACGTCGCCTTCCAGATCACCGGCTCCGGCGCCACCACCGGCGACACCGACTCCCACGTGTGGATCCCGGACTCCTCCGTGTGGCCGCGCCTGGTGCAGAGCCAGGCCGGGGACGCCGTCATCACCGAGACCGGCACCTCCGTGGCCCGCAGCCCCCTGGTCGTGGCCGAACTCGCCGAGTACGCCGACGACCAGGAGGAGACCACCTGGACGGACGTGGTCCCCACCGGCGCGCCCGGCGAGGAGACCGACCGGGTCGTCCGCGTGGTCGACCCGACCCGCAGCTCCAGCGGACTGGCGACCCTCTACCTTCTGAACGGCGCCCTGGAGGAGGCGAGCCCCGACGCGGACACCTTCAACGCGCAGATGACCGCCGCGCTCCAGGCCCTGCACCGAGGCACCTCCGCGGACGAGGACTCCGCCTTCCTGGCTCTGAGCGGAGGCAACGCCGAGGCCCCGCCCGTGATGGTGATGTCCGAACAGGCCGTGTGGCGCTACAACACGGCCCACACCGACGCCGCCGCGCAGCCCAGCTACCTCGACGACGGCACCTACTTCCTCGACTACCCCTACATCGTGCGCAGCGAGGACAGCGAGATCACGCGCGCCGCCGAGGTGTTCCGCGCCTCGGTGCGCTCCGAGGCGGCGGCCGAACGTCTCCTCGACGAGGGGTTCCGCGGACCCGAGGGAGAGCTCGACGGCGGGGTACTGACCGAGGACGCCGGGTTCCGCGCCGAGCAGCCCACCGAGCTGCCCGCGCCCTCGGAGGGCTCCATCACGGAGCTGACCCGCTTCTGGAACCAGCTGAAGATGGACTCCCGCGTGCTGACCATCGTCGACGTCTCCGGATCGATGCTGGCCGAGGTGCCCGGCACCGGACTGACCCGTATGCAGGTGGCCGGGGCCGCCTCCGCCGAGGGCCTCCAGATGTTCTCCGACAGCTCCGAGCTGGGCCTGTGGGAGTTCTCGACCAACGTCAACAACAACCTCCACTACCAGGAGGTCGCCCCGATCCGGGAGCTCCAGGCCACCGACGACTCAGGGAGCGAGCACCGGGACGTGCTGGGCGCCGCCCTCCAGGCCATGCAGCCGCTCCCCGAGGGCGACACCGCGCTTTACGAGACCTACCTGGCCGCCTACCAGGAGATGTCGCGCACCTACCGCCCCGACCGCACCAACGTGATCCTCATGCTCACCGACGGGGACAACGACAACCCCGGGGGCATGGAGCTCGACGAGCTGATGTCGCAGCTCGAGTCCATGTCCAGCCCCTCGCGCCCCATCCCGATCATCACGATCGCCTTCGGCCCGGACGTGCGGAACCTGGAGCCGCTCCAGCGGATCGCCGCCGCCACCGGGGGCGCCGCGTACATGACCGAGGACCCGACGGAGATCGGGGACATCTTCCTCCAGGCCTTCTCCCTGCGCATCGTGACCGAGGAGGAGGAAGAGTAGGAGCCCGGAACGGAAGGTGACATGAACCTGTCCACCCACGGCGGGCTATGGACTTCTCACCCCCGGTGGCGTACCACAGGAAGGGCCCGGATTCGGGGACCCGTCGCCCCCTGCGCCCGAATCGACGGGCCGAGGACCCACCGCGGTCGGATTGGGGAGTGCCATGGCGAAGGCGTGGATGGCCGGTGCCGAGAGGATCGACGGCGCGACAGCACGGACGGCCGCGGGGGTCGGTGCTCCCCGTGCCGTCTGGACGGTGACCGGAACGGACCCCGACGTGTGGTCGGCGCGCGAGGAGGCGCTCCGACTGGTCCACGAGGACAGAGCCGCGCACCTGGTGTGGAACCCGCGTGACGGAGGGGTGGCCCAGGCCCTGGCCGCCACCCGGCGAAGCCCGCTCCCCCTGGGCCGGACCGCGCGCTTCGACCGGTTCCTGGACCACGGCGACGAGGGGCGGGTCTGCATCGTGGTCGCCGTGGTGTCCCTGGAACGGGAGCCGTTCACCGACGGACCGCTGCTCGGCCTGGAGCCGATCCTGGAGTGGCTGGAGTCGTGGGGTGTGCCCAGGACCTGGCCCGCGGGACCGCCTGGTCTGTGGAGCAGCCCCGAGGATCGGACCCGCGTGTGGTCCAGGGGAGGGCACTTCGGCCACGACCAGGTCCCGGGCTCGCTGTCGACCGCGCCGGGCCGGGTGAACCCCGAGCACGTGCTGACCCCGGGTGCCCACCCCACCCTCGAACCACAACCCTCCGTGACCACATAGGCACACAAACGGAACCCCAAAAGCACCAAAACCCCACCACCCCGGAGAATCGGATACCACTGGTTAAGTACAGCTCCAAAACCCCTTAGTCTGTCGCCCATGGGTGGATCTATCGAGCCGGGTTGGTACGCCGACCCGCAGGGCGACGCGCAGACGCTCAGATGGTGGAACGGTGACGAGTGGACACGGCATACCCGTTCTCTCAGCGAACTCCAGGGCGCCGCCGACGGCTCCGACGAGGAAGCCACCACCAACCTGGGCCAGGACGGGGGTTCGCCCCTGTCCGACGACGACGAGGGAACGGTCCGGCTGGGGACGAGCGCCCCGACGCCGGTCGACGACGATCCGAGCACCATGCGGATCGACCCCTCGTGGGCCCAGCAGCACACCCCCGCCGCGCCCCAGCCCCCGGCCGACGAGGACCCCAGCACCGTACGGATCACCCCCTCCTGGCAACAGGGGGCCTCCCCCCAGCAGCAGCCGTCGCAGCCCTCCCCCACCCCGGTCGGCGACGAGCCCAGCACCATGCGCATCGACCCCTCCTGGGCGCGCCAGTCCCCCGCCGCGCCCTCGATCGACGACGAGGCGACCGCCGACATGGGCGGCGCCACGATGCGGGTGAACCCCTCCGACCTGCCCGGTTCCGAGGACGAGCTGCCCACCGCGGACCTCACCAACGACGAGATCCCCACGGCCGACCTGACCGGCAACAGTGACACACCCCGCACAGCGGTCTTCGATCCCAGCTCCGGCGGGGAAGCCCCCCGCACAGCGGTCTTCGACCCCGGGTCCGGCGGAGAGGCCCCCCGCACCGCCGTGTTCACACCCGGCGGCGACGGATCCCCCGGCGGGACCGCCGTCTTCGACCCGAACGACCCGATGTTCTCCGGCGCCGCCGGGGACGACGACCCCAGGGGCGGCAAGTTCAAGGGCTTCCTGGGCAACCTCAAGGAGGGGTGGGCCGACCTCTCCGAGGAGCGCAAGGAGCAGCGCCGCAGCGCCGAGGAGGAGGCCGCCAAGAAGCGCGAGGAGGAGCGGGTCCTGCGCGAGGCCGAGGCCAGGAAGCAGGCCGAGGAGGAGCGCAAGCGAGCCGAGGAGGCCGCCAGGAACGCGCCCGCCGCACCCCCCGCCGACAGCCCCCAGTCCGCCGCTGTACCGCCGGTCGGCTGGACCCCGCAGAACCCGGGGCAGCCGCAGCCCCCGTCGGGCCCCCAGCCGGGCTTCGGCGCCCAGCCTCCGTCCGGCCCGCAGCCCGGCGCCTTCCCCGGCCACCGGCCGCCGACCGGCCCCCAGCAGTCGGGACCGAACCAGCCGCCGTCCGGCGCCCAGCAGGGCTTCCCCCCACCCGGGCCGCAGCAGGGCTACCCGGCGTCCGGCCCGCAGCAGGGCTTTCCCCCGCCCCAGCAGCAGTTCGGCCCGCCCGGCGGGTACCCGCCGCAGAACCGGCCCCCCATGCCGCCACAGGGCCCGCCGCCCCAGCAGTTCGGTCCGCCGCCCGGCGGCCCCGGCCCGCGCCGCCCCATGCCCGGTCACGGCGGCCCGCCTCACGGCGGCGCCCCGTGGGGCCCACCGCCCCCCGGCGGTCCGCACGGCAACCCGTACGGCGGTCCGTACGGTGCGCCTCCCCCGCCGCCCAAGCCCCCCAGGAAGAAGGGCGGCTGTGGCTGCGGTTGCTTCTTCTTCATCCTCATCACCCTGATCGTGCTGGTGATGCTCTACCTCCAGTTCTGGGACGTGTGGGACTGGATGTACGACATCTTCGACGTGGGTCTGCCCCAGGGCGGATCCGACCCGTTCGTCTGGGACTGACGTCCGACGGGGGCGGTGGGCCAGTGGCCCACCGCCCCCGTCCGCGTCCACAACCCCTAAGCTGACCGGTATGAATGACAGTTTGGTGTGGATCGACTGCGAGATGACCGGCCTCGACTTCGAGAACGACGCGCTGATCGAGGTGGCCTGTCTGATCACCGACGGTGAGCTGAACATCCTCGACGAGGGTGTGGACGTCGTGATCAAGCCCCCGCAGGAGGCCCTGGACCGGATGGGCGACTTCGTCCGGAACATGCACACCACGTCGGGGCTCCTCGACGAGCTGGACAAGGGTGTGACCCTCCAGGAGGCGGAGGACCGCGTGCTGGAGCACATCCGCCAGTACGTCACCGAGCCCCGCAAGGCCCCCCTGTGCGGCAACTCGATCGCCACCGACCGCACGTTCATCGCCCGGGACATGCGCCGGATCGACGACTTCCTGCACTACCGGATGGTGGACGTCTCCTCCATCAAGGAGCTCCTGCGCCGCTGGTACCCCCGCGTGTACTACGCGAGCCCGGAGAAGAACGGCGGCCACCGCGCCCTCGCCGACATCACCGAGAGCATCCGCGAGCTGCGGTACTTCCGCGCGGCGGCCTTCGTCCCGGAGCCCGGCCCGAACTCGGCCACGGCCCGCGCCATCGCCGCCGAGGTCGTCGCCGACGGCACCGGCCTGAAGGCACGTGACGCGGCTCTCCAGGACCCCAAGCCGGGAAACTGATCGAAGCACTCCCCGGAGTCCGCTAAGCTTTCATACGTACGCAGGGCCGAGAGGTCAGGCGCACGTGGTGGGTGTAGCTCAGCCGGTAGAGCACTTGGTTGTGGTCCAAGAAGTCGCGGGTTCAAGTCCCGTCACTCACCCCAGAGGCTCAAGCCCCTGACCAGCGAAGAAATTCGCAGGGTCAGGGGCTTTTGCGTGTCCGGGGGTGCACCGCACCCGAGCCGACCAACGCGAACTCCACCTGGCCCCAGCTGCTCACATCGCTATCCGCCAGGGGCAAGGGCGTGGGGGGCGGGCCGACCGGGGCGGCGAAAAACGGGCGGGTACGCTGCTGATCGGGGAAGGCCCCGGACTTCACCGAGATGGATTCTCTGCTCGACCGCGCTCTCGCGGCGCGCGTCCGCGATCCCGGCGAACAGTGAGGTGAACGGCCATGGACAAGCCGCTTGGGAAAGACTCGTTCTCGTTGCTGTACAGGACGGGATTCCGCATCAACTACGCGCTCCTACAGGTCATGGGCCCGGCGGCCCTCAGCCCCGAGGCCGATCCCAGGCTCCGCGCGAAGAGGGAATACGAGCGTCGGCGTGAACTCCACCGGGCGTGGAAGGCGCACCAGCGGTCCGTGTAGCACGACCGCGCAAGAGGCGTTCGCCGATGCCAAGCCCCTCGCGAGACAACAGGGGCGCAGCTTGAGATTTCCACCTGTGTCCTCGGGCGGCTCGTTGAGCCGACCGAGGATTCTGGCTTTCAGGCAGACGACAGGCCCTGCTCCGCGCCCGGGCACTGCTTCACTACCGGAGCTGATCGCCGTGTGGGGCGGAGAAGGTGCGGACGAGGTGAGCAGGGCCGGCAGCCGGTCAGTGGAAGAAGCCGATGATTCCGTGTCCGCGACTGGCTGCGGTGCGGATCCAGCCCAGGACCGAGGTGACCGCCTCACGCATGTACGGGTCCTCGATCTCCGCGATCTGTGCCGGGGTCACCGCACGTGCCTGCTCGTCCGCCAGACTCACGGACTTGGCGGACCAGGAGTCGCCGTCGTCCTGGTCGCCCGCCAGGTACTCGACCCGCACCTCGTTCACGCCGAGGCCCGAGAGGGTCTCGTCCACCTCTCCGAGCCACCAGTACTTCACCGGGTAGAAGCAGGCGTTGTGGAGGAAGGTGCCGTACATCTCGCACTGCGAACGCACCGTCTCGGAGGCGGGGCGGGAGATCTTGTCGAGGTCGACGCTGAAGGCCATCAGTCCTGAACTCATGCCCCGAACGATACGGAGCCCCTACGACAGAAGGGGCGTACGGCGTGGAGACGGGGATGGCGGTCCTCTCCGTGTGAGACTGGCGTTCTCGTCGGCCCGGGCGCGGCCGTCGGAGAGGAGCCAGCGTGAAGATCACCCTCACCCAGTTCGTCTCCCTCGACGGTGTCAGCCAGGGGCCCGGCTCGGCCGACGAGGACACCTCCGACGGCTTCACCCGGGGCGGGTGGTTCGTGCCCTTCATGGACGCGGCGTTCGTGCGGACCGCCTCGGAGTGGCTCGACCACGCGGACGGGCTGCTGTTCGGCCGACGCACGTATGAGGCGTTCGCGCGTGACTGGCCGCGGATCACCGAACCCGACCCGTTCACGGTCAGGTTGAACTCGCTTCCCAAGTACGTCGTGAGCTCCACCCTGGAGGAGGGCTCCTGGGACCCCACCACCTTGCTGGGTGGGGACCCGGTCGCGGCCGTGGGCAGGTTGAGGGATCGGCCCGGCCGCGAGGTGCAGATCCACGGCAGCGCCCGGCTCGGCGGCTTTCTTGTGGCTTCGGGTCTGGTCGACACGCTTCGCCTGGTCGTGGCGCCCACCGTGGTGGGTGAGGGCCGGAGACTGTTCACGCACCCCTCTGGGAGTACCGGGTTCCGGTTGGTCGGGCGGGACCACACCCCGTCGGGGTTGGTCCTGCTGGAGTACGCCTCCACCGGGGCGGCGCCGCTGGCGGACTACGAGGGTCTGGACTCACTGACCCAGTAGCCGGACAACGGGCGGTTTCTGGCACGCGAACGTCCGCGGTGGCCCGAAGCACGTCTGTGTGGCACCCAAGCACACAGGTGACAACGGGCCTCCGCGGCTTCCCGAGGCAGCACCCCACCGGTGCTGCGTCGGGCACGTCCGGTATGCGGGACGACCGCCTCTCCGACTGGCGTGGAGCCGGACTGTCCGCCGCGAACGGCCACTGCGCCGTGTGGCCGGTGCGCGGACGGTACGGACTCCTCTGCCGCTCGGGAGCTCCCCCACCATGGTGCTCCCCAACGGGCTGGCCGCCGACGCGTTCCTCCGCCCAACGAGGTGACTCGTCGGAGGAGAGGGGTGTCGTCCTTGCTCAACCGATTCCCTCGGTCGCCCAACCGGGGGTCAGTCGTCGATCGGCGTGCCGGGTGGGGGTCCCCGAGCCAGGGTCGTGGTCCCCCACCGATGGTCATCGGTCGTGCGGTCCGCCCGTTCCGCCCACGGGGTACGGATCCGCTCGCCGCCGCTCCTGGGCGGGTCGTCGGGCAGGGGGCCTCGGATCAGGAGGTCGGTGGTTCCCACCAGGACGGTGGGAGGCTGTGCCGGGTTCGAGGGGTCCTCGCCCGGGAGGGTGCCGTCGTCGAGTGGC
The DNA here is from genome assembly GCF_018070675.1 of Nocardiopsis sp. B62. Lineage (NCBI taxonomy): Bacteria > Bacillati > Actinomycetota > Actinomycetes > Streptosporangiales > Nocardiopsidaceae > Nocardiopsis > Nocardiopsis sp. B62. Next base: position 107,665 of record NZ_JAGPXK010000015.1, read on the forward strand.
GCCGCCGCCTCGGAGGGCTCGATGGGAGCGATGCCCCGGGCCGGTGCGGGGCCGTGGTCGACCACCAGTACCGGCGGGGTGTCCTCGACGTCGAAGCGGCGCCAGGCGGTGTTCCCGGACTCGTCCGCCGCCCCGAGCCGCAGGTGCAGGTGGCGTTCTCCGTTGTCCAGGGCCCGCTGGTAGGCCTCGGTCAGGTCGAACTCCACGCCGCCGTGCAGCGGACAGGCCGCGTGCCCGCCCCGCACGTTCCGGGTGTCGAGCAGCCCCTGGGACTCCGGCTGTTCGTTCCAGGTGGTGTCCTCGTCGAACGGGTCGACCCGGTGCAACTCCACTGCGGAGTCGCTTTCACAGTCGTAGGACCACGCCACCTCGGTACGCAGGACTGCGGATTCCAGCAGAGAATCGGAACCGAGTTCCACCGGGAATCGGAAAAAGGCTCTACGAGTGTAGACCCGATCCCACGCGAGCCGCCCGGTACCCACGCTTCCGGTTTCGGTCCCACTGGAAGGTTGGCCCGGAAACGCGCGGTCCACGTGGGTCCACAGCGAACTCCCGGCCTCAATTCGGCCACCGTCGTCGCGCGCGGTTTCGGAAGGGTTCACAGGGGAGGTGACGTCGCTCCGGTCGCGCGATTGTCCCATGGCCGGGGTGGCTCCGAAGACACTGGAGTCCGGAGCACTTCCCTCGACAGTGGGGGGCTTCTCGTCAGCAGCGACGGGGGCGCCCACCCCCAGCGAGAGAACCAGGGCGTAGGTCGCACAGGCCGCCGTCGCGCGGGTCAGGGTACGACGCATCACGGTTAGTGCCTACACATTCCAACTACGACCGAAAGCAATTCCGGCGAGGCATCGTGCCGCGCCTTCAACTAAGAGGAATTTACCAAATTCACACCGCACCAGACAAACAACGGGGATATACAGGCGGACCAAAACCACCATTACCCCACAAGACAAACGAGGGCCACTGGAGGCCGCTCCCGGGGCCGGGAGCGCCTTCGTTTTCCGCCGCCACTCATTCGGAACCAACCAAAATAGGAATCGTTTCAAACCGAAAATCGAGGGCGTTCGACCGCTCCACCGCTCCCCGGATCGGGACGCCGTTGCAGATCCGCACGGAACCGCCCCCGCCGCCCAGCATGGGCGTCATGCGATCCGAAACCGGGGGCTCCTCTCCCTCCCGGGAGTTCTGGGACCAGCAGTACAGCGACGAGAGTCCTTCGACGCCCCCTCCCCAGCTCAGCGCTGCCTTCGTCGCGCTCGCGGGAGAACTGGCGCTCGTACCGGCTCAGCGCCGAAGAGCGCCCCGGGCCCTCGAACTCGCGTGCGGACGCGGCGGGGACGCCCTGTGGCTGGCCGCGCGGGGGTGGTGGGTCACAGCGGTGGACGTCTCGGAACACGTGCTCGACGTCCTGGCCGAGCGGTCCCGGCTGGCCGGGATCGAGGAACGCCTCGACGTGGAGGCCCACGACCTGGCGTCCTCCGCGCCCGACACCGGCCCCGTCGACCTCGTCCACGCCAACTACTTCCACGCCACGACCGGCCTCGCCAGACACGAGGTCCTGCGCGCGTCCGCGCGGTCGGTCCGCGACGAGGGGATCCTGCTCGTCGTCGACCACGGTTCGAGTGCGCCCTGGTCATGGCACGACGACCATCCGACCGCGGACGATCCTGTGGCGTTCGCTCGGCCTCGGGCCGGAGTGGACCGCCGTCGTGGTCGAACAACGCACACGACGCGTGCACGGACCCGAAGGCCGCTCCGCGACGGTGGTCGACAACGTGGTGGCGGCACGCCTCCAGTCGGGGACGACTCCGAGAACCGAACGGGTGTGATCGCCCACACCGCCACGAAGGGAGCACCATGCCCGCCCGGTCACGACGCGACCGCCCACCGCCCAGGACCGGGCCCGGTGAGAAGGAGGTCCTCACCGGATTCCTGGCTGCGCGAAAGCGCCCTGACCAAGGTCGAGGGGGCGCCGGAGGAACACGTGCGCGCCCCTGGCGTGGCCTCGGGGACCCACCTTCGCGGCCTGATCGCGCACCTGACCCGCGTCGAGCGCCGCGGGTTCCTCGGTGAGGAGACCGTCGACTGGGCGGCGACGTTCCATATCGGTCCGGACCGTACCACCGAGGAGGTGCTCCAGGGCTACCGCGACGCCGTCGCCGCCGCGAACAGGGCCATCGCCGCCTGCGAGGACCTCGGCCGACCCGCGCACGAACGGCCTCCGGGGCAGTCCCGGGCCATCGATGCGGTGGGCGCTGGCGCGCATGATCGAGGAGACCGGTCGTCACGCCGGGCACCTCGACATCCTCCGCGAGAGGATCGACGGCCGGACCGGCCGCTGATCCCCTTCCGGAACGGGAACAGCCCTCGTCCCGGCCGGTGCGGGCTCGCGCCAGCCGGGACGCCCTCGCGACCCGTCAGTCGTCGAGGACCTCGCCCGGCAGGCGGGTCGACGGACCGGTGTAGCCAGCCAGGACCGTACGCGGGAGAGGACCCTTGATCCTCGCCCCGCTGTTGCTCTCCTCCCAGGCGTGCGCCAGGATCCCGACCGACCGCGAGAGGACGAAGAGTCCGCGCGCCAGTTCGGCTTCGAAGCCGAGACAGGCGTAGACGACGGCCGTGGCGCCGTCGATGTTCATGGGCACGGGCCTGCCCCTGCGCCCCTCCAAGGCCTTCTCCAAGGCCAGCGCGGACTCCAGTGGACCGGCGTCGACGATGCCGTCGCGCACCGCCTCCCGCACCATCCCCAGGAGGGGGTCCCTGCGCGGGTCCCTGGGGTGGAAACGGTGCCCGAAGCCGGGGACGTAGCCGCCCCTCTCCCGGTACTCGGCCACGATCGCCTCGGCCACGTCGTCGGCGTCGGTTCCTTCGGAGCGCAGTTCGGCCATCCTGTTGAGGAGGGCGACGCACTGCTGCCCCGCGCCTCCGTGCACGTCCCCCAGGAGGTTGACGCCGCTGGCGACCGCGTTGTTGAGCCCCAGCCCGCAGGTGGCGGCCATCCGCGCGGCCGCGATGGAGGGCGCCTGGGGGCCGTGGTCGACCCCGGCCACCAGCGCGGACTCGAGCATGCGGGACTGGGCTGGCTCGGGCAGTTCCCCCCTGAGCATGAGCCAGACCACCTCGACGAACCCATGGCGGCCGATGACGTCCTGCACGGGGTAGCCGCGCAGTTCGATCTCACCGGGGGCGATGCGTGTCAGGGAGGTCGACCACCAGTCGCCGATCTCCTCGTGGGTCATGCTCGGGGTGTCCGGAGCGTTCACACCACACCCGCCTCTCTGAGCGCGTTGACCTCGCTCTGTTCGTAACCGGCCTCGCGGAGGACCTGATCGGTGTGTTCGCCAAGGAGCGGTGGAGAGCGGTCGGGACCCAGGGAGGTCCCGTCCACGTGCACACCGCTGCCAAGGACGTGCAGTTCACGGTCGTCCTGGCCGGGGAAAGCAAGCGTGCGGACCAGGCCCCGGTGCTCGACGTGTTCGAGTTCGAGGGCTTCGCGGACGCTGAGCACACGGGCCGCGGGCACCCCGGCGTCGGAGAGGACCGTCTCCCAGTCCGCCGCGCTCCGACCCGCCAGACGCTCCTCGAGTTCACCGCGCAGCGCGACCCGGTGGGCCTTGCGGTTCTCCCGTGTGGCGAAGCGGGGGTCGGCCACGAGTTCGGAGGCCTGGAGGAGGCGGCACAGGGTCTCGAACTGCTCCTGCTTGTTGGCCGCGATGTTGAGCGTGCCCTCGCCGGTGGTGAAGGTGCCGGACGGGGCGGCGGTGGCGTTCTCGTTGCCGATGCGGGAGGGCTCCACTCCCGCCGAGAGGTAGTTGGAGACGCCCCAGCCCATGGCGGTGATGGCGGTCTCCAGCATCGAGACGTCGAGACGGGTGCCCTCGCCCGTGCGTTCACGTCGCACCAGGGCGCTGCCGACCGCGAACGCGGCGGCCAGTCCGCCCAGGACGTCGGCGATGGGGAACCCTGCTCGGAGGGGGCCGGTCTCCTCGGTCCCGGTGGCGTCCATCATGCCGGACAGCCCCTGGATGATCTGGTCGTAGGCGGGCCGGTCGCTCAGCGGACCGTCGGAGCCGAACCCGGACACGGAGCAGTACACCAGGCCGGGATTGAGTTCGCGCAGGGTCTCCCAGTCGAAGCCCAGGCGTTCCATGACCCCCGGGCGGAAGTTCTCCAACAGCACGTCCGAGTCGCTCACCAGGGTGCGCATGACCTGGCGCCCCGCGTCCGACTTGAGGTTCAGGGTCAGTGACCGCTTCCCTGCGTTCTGGGCGAGGAAGGACGCTCCCACACGCTCGTCGTTGAGTTCCGAGGAGGCTCCGAGCTGTCGTGCGAGGTCGCCCGCGCCGGGCACCTCCACCTTCACGACGTCCGCCCCCATCAGGGAGAGCTGGTACCCGGCGTAGGGTCCGGCCAGCACGTTGGTCAGGTCCAGGACGCGGACCCCCGCCAGGGGGAGGGCGTCACGCGCGGCTGTCGCGGGGCTCATCCGTTCTCCTTGTCGTCGCTCGCCACGTTCTCCGACCCCGGGTCGAACCCGATCCGGCCGATGCGTTCCGCCGCCTCGCGCACCGCACCGCTGAAGGCTCGGACGGAGGCCTCGGTGAAGCGGGCGGTGGGCCCGCCGACCGCGAGTGCGGCGACGGGTGCCGGACCTCCGGCGGCCCCATGGACGGGAGCCGCGACCCCGGAGGCGCCGTGTTCGCGTTCGCCGTGACTGACCGAGTACCCCCGGCTCCGGGCCTCGGCGATCTCGGTGAGCAGGCGGTCGAGGTACTGCGGTCCGTGAGGGGAGGCCGCGGCGACCCTCCTGACCACCGACTCCGGGGCTCCGCCCAGGAGCACCTTGCTGGCCGCCCCGCCCCAGAGGGGCATCTCGTCACCGGTGTTCACGACGTGGCGGAGCCGTTGGGGACCCTCCTCCTGTGCGACGCAGACACGAACGGTGTCCGCGCGCACGTAGAGGTTGACGGTCTCGGAGGTCTCGACGGTGAGGTCCCGCATGATCACGCGGATCGACTCGGGCACCTGCCAGACGGCGTGGGCCAGGCGCGCCCAGCGCAGCAGTCCCGGTCCGGCTCCGACGCGGCCGTCCGATCCGGACCAGAGCAACCCGCGTTGTTCGAGGGTTCCGACCAGGCGGAGGACGGTGGTCTTGGCCAGCCCGGTCAGTTCCACCAGCTCACGCGTGGTGTAGCGCTGGTTCCTCTCGTCATAGAGGTCCAGCAGGTCGAGCGCGCGCACCACGCTGCGCACTCCCCCTTCGGTGTCCCCGGCCATCACCCTCCCGTCGTGGTCCACCTGGTGGACTCATTGGACTACTAGATGGTCTTAATGAGGGTCAGGCTAACCCACGGACACAGGAACCGCCAGGGGCACCCGGGAAACCGGTTCACCCAACGCAGGACCTCTGCCCAGGCAGAACACACCCCAACTGGCGTGACGACTTCGTTAAGGAAAGATTTCCCGGACGCATTGACACACCCCCGAGTGATTTGCATCATTCTCTGAGCCAACCAGCGGCCCATTAGGTCCACCTGGTGGACCACTGGGGTCGAGAGGGAGTGAGAATGGACAAGCAGCGCACCCTGCGTGCGGTGGGGGCCGTGTGCGCGACCCTCGTCGTGGGTGCCGCCGCGGCGAACGCCGCGCTCTCGCAGACGCACGACTCCGAGGCCCGCGCCCGGGTGGACATCGTGGTACCCGCCGACCCGGGCGGCGGCTGGGACCTCGTCGCACGGGAGGCGCAGCACGCGATGCGTCTGAACGACGTCGTGGCCAACACCCAGGTCGTGAACCTGCCCGGCGCCGGTGGCACGATCGGCCTCGCCCAGACGGTGCGGCGCGAGGGCGAGGCGACCACCCTGATGACCACCGGGACCGTCATGATCGGCGGCATCATCGTCAACGACTCCGCCCAGACACTGGAGGACGTCGTACCCATCGCCCGGGTGGCGGACGACTACGAGGTCTTCGTGGTCCGTGACGACTCACCGCTCCAGGACATGAACGACCTGATCGAGGCCTGGGAGGAGGACCCCGGAGCGGTGGCCGTGGGCGGCGGTTCGCTCGGGGGCACCGACCACCTGCTCGCCGGGCTCGCCGCCCAGTCACAGGGCCTGCGTCCGACCGACGTCAACTACATCCCCTTCGCGGGCGGCGCCCAGGCGCTCACCTCCCTTCTTTCAGGAAGCATCGACGTGGGCGTCTCGGGCTACAACGAGTTCAGCGACCAGGTGGAGACGGGAAGCCTTCGGGTCCTCGGCGTCTCGGCCCACGAACGGGTGACCGGTCTGGAAGAGCACCCCACCCTCCCCGAACAGGGCGTGGACGCCGTGCTCCCCAACTGGAGGGGCTTCATGGCACCGCCCGGGATCACCGAGGAGGAACGCGCGGAGCTGACGGCCATCGTCGAGGAGATGGTCGCCACCCCCGAGTGGCAGGACACCCTCGAACGCAACCGGTGGGACGACACCTTCCAGTCCGGCCCGGAGTTCGAGGCCTTCCTGGACGAAGAGATCACACGTATCACCGAAGTCACCAAGGACCTGGGGCTGTCATGAACCCACTGAGAGAACCAGCGCCGCCCGCGTCACCGCGGACGGCGACCTCCCACCCGGCCCGCTCCTGGTTGCGGGGGCGCAGCGAGGTCTTCGTCGGCCTGCTCGTCGTCGGGGTCGGTGTCTTCCTCGCGGCGCAGACCATGGCCATGCACGTCCCGGACACCTCCACCGGGCCCGGCCCCCAGCTCTTCCCGGGGCTGGTGTCCGGACTGATGGTGGTGCTCGGAGCGCTGCTGGTCGTCCAGGTCGCCCGTGACCCGGCCGTTCCTCCGGCCAACGGCGACAACGGCGCGGAGAGCGCGGGGATCGTCGGTGACCTGGTCGAGGGCCAGGAGGACCGGCGCACCGCGACCCACAGTGACTGGCGCACGGTCGGCCTCGTGCTGGGTTCGGTCATCGCCTTCACCCTGTTGCTGCAACCCCTGGGCTGGCTGCTGTCCGGCGCCCTGCTGTTCTTCGGTGTCAGCACGGCGTTCGGAGGCAGGCGCTCACTGTTCGAGGCGGCGGTCGCGCTGGTCTACTCGGCGGTCGTGCAACTCGCGTTCGTCGCGGGCCTGGGTCTGAACCTCCCCTCGGGGATCCTGGGCGGGGTGCTCTGACATGGACACACTCGTACTCCTCGGCGGCGGGTTCGCCGCCGCCCTGACCCCCGAGAACCTGTTGTGGGCCTTCGTCGGCGTGGTCCTCGGCACGGCGGTCGGAGTCCTGCCCGGCCTGGGCTCGGCGATGGCCGTGGCCCTCCTGCTCCCGGTCACGTTCAAGCTCGACCCCACGGGCGCCTTCATCATGTTCACCGCCGTCTACTACGGCGGGCTCTTCGGCGACTCCACCACGTCCATCCTGATGAACACGCCGGGCAACAGCTCGGCCATCGCCACCGCGATCGAGGGCCACAGGATGGCGCTGCGCGGCAAGGCCTCCCAGGCACTGGCGACCTCCGCGATCGGGGCGTTCCTCGGCGCGGTGGTCTCCACGGCCGTGGTCGCGTTCTTCTCCGGTGTCATCATCGACATCGCCCTGCGGTTCGGCCCCGCCGAGTACTTCGCCCTGGCGGTCTTCGCCTTCGTGGCGACCTCTGCCGTCGTCGCCCAGTCCATGATCCGCGGTCTCATCGCCCTCTCCATGGGGCTCGCGATCGCGATGGTCGGCATCGACGCGCAGAGCGGCGCCGCGCGGTTCACCCTCGGTGTGCCCTCGCTCTTCGAGGGGGTCGGCATCGTGACCGTGACCGTCGGGCTGCTGGCCCTGGGCGAGGTGCTCCACGTCGCCTCGCGGATCCACCGGCAGCGGGACGACGCCCAGCTGGTCCGGACCGGCGGATCCCTCTGGCTCAAGCCCGGTGACCTGCGCCGGGCCATCCCCGCCTGGGTGCGCGGACTGGGCTTCGGCCTTCCGTTCGGCACCATCCCGGCCGGGGGCTCGGAGATCCCGACCTTCCTGGCCTACGGGACGGAGCGCAAGCTCTCCCAGCTGCGGGCCCGGCGCGGCAAACGCCCCGACGAGTTCGGCAAGGGCGCCATCGAGGGCGTGGCGGCTCCGGAGGCCGCAGCCAGCGCGACCGCGGGCACCGCCATGGGCGCGCTCCTCGGGCTGGGGTTGCCGACGTCGGCCACGGCGGCGATCATGCTCGCCGCGTTCCAGCAGTACGGCATGCAGCCCGGTCCTCTGCTGTTCGAGCGCAACGCGGACCTCGTGTGGGCGCTCCTGGCCAGCCTCTTCGTGGGCAGCGTGATGCTGCTGATCCTCAACCTGCCCTTCGCCCCGCTGTGGGCCAAGCTGCTGCTCATCCCCAAGAGGTACCTGTACGCGGGGATCACCGGCTTCGCGGTGCTCGGTGTCTACGCCTCCTCCTACTCAGTCACCGACCTGTGGCTGCTGATCCTCCTCGGACTATTGGGGTTCATGATGCGCAGGTACTCGATCCCCGTCGCCCCGGTGCTGATCGCCGTCATCCTCGGCCCCCTCGCGGAGACCGAACTGCGTCGCGGACTGGCGATCGGGCAGGGGGACGTCGGAGTCATGTTCACCGGGCCCATCACCCTGGGCATCTACGCCGTCATCCTGCTGGCCGTCGGCATCGTCGTGGTCGCCCGGATACGCGCGGCCCGGCGCTCCGTCCCGGTGGCACGGGAGACCAGCCCGTCGGCGTGATCCAGGCCCGCCCGTGCCCGGAGCAGGGCACGGGCGGTTCCGCCTGGTCGGATCGGCTCCGTGGCCTCGCCCGGGTCGGGGATCAGTGCGCGAGCGCGGAGCCTTCGCGGGCGCCCGCCAGGCGATGGTGCCGGAGCCGCCGGTGGCCAGGGCCCGGAATCCGTGGTCGACAGCAGCGGGTGAGCGGTGAGCTGCCCACCGATCGAGGAGCCCGTCACGGGGCTGGGCACGAGAGAGGGGTTGCGCCCCCC